>CAJQPO010000110.1 GCA_905480225.1 uncultured Flavobacteriales bacterium
CTTCAAATTCTGGGTCACCAGAATTAGTGTTAACAGGCACAGAAGCAACTGTATTTACAGGGAAATTGGTCCATGTAGCACCATTGTCGTTAGAAATTTCTACGAAATTGTAATCGTAAAAATGTCTGTAAATCTCCGTAAATCTTATTGACAATGATGTTGTACCCATAGCAGATAAATCTATAGGTGTATCAATAGTTAATAATGCGTCTTGTGTTGCTGTACCACCTGCTGCATCCGAATCTATTAATGCAAAGGGTCCACCTGAGCTACTGTTCATAGCAATAGGAAAATCATATGTTCCAAATGTCACTTGGTCGGTTAAGGAAGTAGGCATTGCATTAACAATGGCCCAATCTCCAGCTGTGTGCGCCCCTTGACTAGAAGCAGTCCATCCTCCTGCGGAGAAGTCGTCAAACCAAATGGTGTCATTTGGGGCTTTAGCGAACGAAGGAGCTACTGTAGTCCTTGTTCTGTTAAATCCTTCTTCTCGAGACATTTTGCCTTTGAAAGTGATTTCGCTGTTTTGAGCGATTGCAGCTCCACCAACAAGTAATGTGGTCAATCCTGCGAAGTAAATTTTTTTCATAACGTAAAAATGATTAAATAATGATGCTGTTTAAGTATAAATCGTTCTATTAGAATTGCGAATTTACGAAAACAATCTTATTAAGTCAAGATTCAATTAATTCCGTATCATAGGATGCTATTGGTCTGCAGTCACAAATCAAATTGCGATCACCAAAAGCATTGTCAACACGTCTGACAGGTGTCCAGAATTTATTTTGGCGCAGATTGGCAAGGGGATATACAGCATCTTCTCTACTGTACGGTTGGCTCCAATTCGAATTAATAACCATGTCCGCGGTATGTGGAGCATTTTTTAGCAAATTGTTTTCTTTCGGAATAATTTCAGTTTCTATATCGCTTATTTCTGCTCTAATTTTAATCATTGATTGAATGAATCGATCTAATTCTTCTTTTGATTCACTTTCAGTGGGCTCAATCATTAAAGTACCTGCTACAGGAAAGGAAACAGTTGGAGCATGAAAACCATAATCAATAAGTCTCTTCGCGATATCTTCAACTTCAACACCGCAAGTTTTCTTAAATGCCCTACAGTCTAAGATCATTTCATGAGCGACGGTTCCATTTTCACCAGTATAAAGAATGTCAAAGTCGTTCTCAAGGGCAACTTTTAGATAGTTTGCATTCAATATAGCAGCTTCTGTGGAGGCTCGGAGCCCCTCTTTACCTAACATTTTGATGTAGCCATAAGAAATTAGCAAGATGAGTGAGCTCCCCCAAGGTGCACTGGAGATGCCGGAAATGGCCCGTTCTCCGCCTGTGGATATAACTGCATTACTGGGTAAAAATGGCGCTAAATGCTTAGCGACTCCTATAGGACCCATACCTGGTCCACCACCACCGTGTGGAATTGCAAATGTTTTGTGTAGATTAAGGTGACAAACATCCGCACCTATTTTACCAGGATTAGTTAAGCCTACTTGCGCATTCATGTTTGCGCCATCCATATAAACTTGCCCTCCGTGTTTGTGAATCAAAGAAGTTATTTCTTGAATTGCTGTTTCAAATACTCCGTGCGTTGACGGATAGGTTACCATCAATGCGGCAAGATTATCACTGTGCTTTTCTGCTTTGTCTTTTAGGTCTGTGACATTGATGTTTCCATTTTCATCACATTTTGTAACGACGACTTTCATTCCAGCCATAACCGCAGAGGCAGGATTTGTACCATGAGCAGAGGCAGGAATTAAACAAATGTTTCTATGTAAATCTCCGTTTGATTCATGAAAAGCTTTAATAACCATCAAACCAGCATATTCACCTTGTGCTCCAGAATTTGGTTGCAGAGAGACCTTTTCAAATCCAGTAATTTCACTTAAATCGTTATCCAGTTCTGTAAATATCTGCTGATATCCTTCTGTTTGATTAACGGGGGCGAATGGATGAATGTTTGCAAAAAGTGGATTCGAAAGTGGCATTAACTCACTGGCTGCATTGAGTTTCATGGTACATGACCCTAACGGAATCATACTGTGGCATAAAGATAAATCTTTATTTTCAAGACTTTTTAGATATCGCATCATGTCTGTTTCCGAATGATAGGAATTAAAGACGGGTGCAGACAATATTTCTGAAGACCTTTGATTGACTATTTCTGACTGCTCTATTTCGTCTAGTAAATTTGCCTTGATACCTTTTGCTGCAGCAAACAATTGTAGCAATTGGTTAAGGTCAGCTAAATTGGTAGTTTCATCTACTGAAATTCCAACTCCTCCATTTGCGTACCTTAAATTGATTTCATTGGTTAAAGCAAGCTTTTCAAGCTCCTTAGGTGCGTTGATTATAAAAAGGGTGTCAAAGAAGTCATTACTTTGCAGTGTATAGCCCATTTTTTGCAAATTATTGCCAAGGGTCACAGCATTCGAGTGAATTCTTTTGGCTATAGCTTTTATGCCTTGCGGACCATGGTATACAGCGAACATTCCAGCCATAACGGCTAGAAGTGCTTGCGCAGTGCAAATATTAGAAGTGGCCTTGTCTCTTCTGATGTGTTGCTCTCGGGTTTGTAAGGCCATTCTTAATGCTGGATTACCAGACGCATCCTGTGAAACACCAATAATTCGTCCCGGAATATTTCGTTTGTAATCTTCTTTTGTAGCAAAAAAAGCAGCGTGTGGCCCACCATAACCCATGGGTACTCCAAACCTTTGCGTGTTTCCTACTACTGCGTCCGCACCCCATTCTCCTGGTGGTTTCAGTAATGCTAAACTCATGAGGTCTGCGGCTACTCCTATTTTGCAATCGTTTTCGGATGCTTTCTTTAAAAAGTCATCGAATTTGTCTATCTGTCCATTTTTGCCTGGATATTGAAGAAGCGACCCAAAATAATTATCGTCTAGTTGAATCTGATTATGGTCTCCAATGATGGTCTCAATTCCCAGTGGAACCGCTCGGGCCTGAACTACATCAATTGTTTGGGGAAAGCAGTCTTCGCTAATAAAGAATCGGTTGTGCCCAGCTTTTTGAGAAGAACGAGACCTGGTATTGTAAAACATAATCATTGCCTCTGCAGCTGCTGTCCCCTCATCAAGTAAAGATGCATTAGCAATCTCCATACCCGTAAGGTCCATAACCATGGTTTGAAAATTAAGCAAAGCTTCCAGACGGCCTTGAGCAATTTCAGCTTGATATGGAGTATAAGCCGTATACCATCCAGGGTTTTCAAAAACATTTCTTTGAATCACACTCGGCACGAAATTACTGTAGTAACCAAGTCCTATATAGGTTTTAAACGCTTGATTTTTTTTGGCGATTTCGTTGATGTGGTTTAAATATTCAGCTTCAGAAAGACAAGAGCTAATGTTAAGCTCCGCGTTTAAACGGATCTCTGAAGGGATGGTTTTGTCAATTAATGAAGCAAGAGAAACTTCTCCCATTGCCTCGAGCATTTCTTTTTGGGATTGCTCATTTATACCTATGTGTCGAGCTGAAAATTCGTTAGCCATGTCTTTGGTCATTTTAAAATGACTGCAAATATAAACGAAAACAATGTTGGTTAAAACCCAAATTGCCGACAATTTTAAATCAAAGTGGGTTGCTAAACCCGATAGATTGGTATATTTGATTAAATGCAGCGAAGAATCAAAAACAGAATCTTTTTAGTTGGAATTATATTCGTATTATTTTCTGGTAATTCCATTGCACAGCGTAATACGTTGTTACTGGTTAATGGAAAAGTTCTCGATGGCAAAGTCAAGCATAACGACGGCGAGTTTATTAAATTCGAATACCAAAAAAAAGATAATTTATTTATCAAGGAAATAGATGTTTTAAGGGTATATTCCTTCTCCATTAACGACAAAGAAACCATCGTTTACAAAAAGGACACTGCAGTTGGTAATGTTTTTTCTCAAGATGAAATGCGGATGTATATTTATGGTGAATCGGACTCTGAAAAGTCTATAAAGTCATGGCCGTATTTCGTTAGTGGAGCTGCTTTTTCATTTGGAATGTCTGTATTTGACACTTATTCAACAAGAGAAAATGATAAAGGCTTTTTTAAAGCAGACCCAAGCATGCTGCATTTTGCGGTTCCATTTGTTGTTCCAATTGTCTGTGGTAAAATAAAACCAAAGATAAAGGCGAAACATGTTTCAGATGATTTGTTTTTGGTGAACGAGCAGTACATAATGGGATACCAAAAAGACGCCAGATACAAACGAATAATGGGTGGGTTGTTTGGAAGTTTGACGGGAACATTTTTTGGTATTTTAACCTACTCGTTGTCGAAATAGTGCGTGTAATTCAAGATGTATTTCGATTTTTGGTTTTTAGCAATTATTGGATATCAATTGCTGCCGTGCTTTATACTGCATTAACTGTTTTTCAACTTAACTTAAAAATTCCTTCATTACTTTATTGGTTCGTTGGGAGCTGTACTCTTTGCTCCTATTGCCTACAGAGATATGTCCAATTAGGGAATCGAAAAAAGAAAAAATCATCTCGTCAATATTGGTTAGAAGGAAATCGATTGCATTTAGGCCTGACTATATTGGCTTCGGCAATTTTAGCAATGATTACAGGTTTGTCGGTATTGAGCCCCTGGCAAATAGTGTCTTGCATTCCAATAGTAGCTATTAGCTTTATTTATTCCATTCGTATTTTTGGCAAAAAGCACGCAAAAGGTGGGTTACGCGATATTCCTGGAATAAAAATATTTATGGTTGCTATTTCTTGGGTGTTTTTGTGTGGCTTTTTACCCATTTGGATTAACGGGTTAAAAAATATTTCGGCGGTTGAAGTACTGACAATTTCTTTAGAAAAGTTTCTTTTCATTTTTGCCATTACGATACCATTTGATATTCGTGATCTTCAATTGGATGATTTGAGACAAAGAACAATTCCACAGGTAATTGGTATTGAAAAAAGTATAATTTTAGCGATAGCACTTTTATTTTTCGCTACTGGTTTGGGATGGCTTTGTACTGCTTATTCAGCAGCAGTATTTACAGGTTTATTGTTGTCTTACGTGCTTACGGCTATTATTTTGGCTTTTGTGAAAAAAGAGACAAAAGAGCTTTATTATTCAGGTTTAATAGACGGTACTATCGCTTTGCAGACTGCAGCCGTTGTTCTCGCCATATATTTCTTGTAGCAGGGGGATTCTGGCTTCAGGACTATTGTTAGACATTAATCTTTCTTTACAGAAGCAAAAGCAACGTCAAGAGCCTCTTTGAATGCTTGTGAAGCTTGTTTCAGGTCTTTTTCCGAATGTGCTTCAGAAATAAATCCAACTTCAAAACCAGAAGGACCTAGATATACGCCTCGATTTAATAACTCGCGGTGAAGAATAGTGAAATAAGACATGCTTTCTGGGTCTATCTCGCTTGATTTTCTAATGGCTATTTTTTCGCTGAAAGCTAACCAGAAAATGGACCCCATTTGGTGGATGTTAAATTGATAATTTTTACTTTTCGAGTAGCTCAAAATGGAATCGATAAACTGGCTAGTTTTTGCTTCAAGTTTGCTGTAAAAATGGGGCTTAAGACATTCTTTTAAAGCGGCAGCTCCTGCGGCCATGGCAACCGGGTTTCCGCTCAAAGTACCTGCTTGATAAACAGGTCCGGCAGGGCTTACGTGATTCATTACTTTTTCAGAAGAAGCGTAGGCTCCAACAGGCATACCCCCGCCAATTATTTTGCCAAATGCAATTAAATCTGGCTGAATATTATAATATCCAGCAGCTCCTTCAAAACCCATTCGAAACCCAGAGATTACTTCGTCAAAAAATAACAAGATTCCATTTTCTGTACAGATTTCTCGTAAGAATTGTAAAAATTCATTCCCTTGAATAAGCAAACCATTGTTAGCAGGTATTGGCTCTATAGCAATACAGGCAATGTCATTTTTATATTCAGAAATGGCTTTTCGTACAGCATCCTTGTCATTCAGCGGTAAAACGATTGTTTCTTGTGCAAAAGAGTCTGGGACGCCTGCAGAAGTCGACGTTCCTAAGGTTGCTAAACCAGATCCAGCCTTCACTAACAAGGCATCCACGTGACCGTGGTAACACCCGTCAAACTTAATTACCTTGTTTCTGCCTGTTACTCCTCTTGCAAGTCTTAACGCAGACATTGCCGCTTCTGTTCCAGAGCTGACGAATCGAATCCGTTCAATGAATCGGTGATTGGACAAAATTAAGTCACCTAATGTATTTTCTTGAATTGTCGGAGTTCCAAAAGTTGTTCCGTTATCAACCGCTTCAACAATTGCGTTTCGGATGGGTTGATTGTTGTGTCCTAAAATTAGAGGGCCCCACGAGCAGCAAAAATCAATGAATTCGTTACCGTCGGCATCCCAAATCTTACAACCATCACCTTTTGTGATAAAAAGTGGGGTTCCCCCAACTGATTTGAAGGCTCTAACGGGAGAGTTAACTCCACCAGGGAATAGTTTGTGCGCTTTTTGAAATAGTTTTTCTGAATTGACTTTTATCATATTCTTTAGCTTCAGTGAATGTTTATCTTTGTCTGCTAATACAACGCAAAATTAGGATTTGTTTGTTATGGAGTATGAAAACACAATAGAATTTGCAAAAAGAGCAGATTCAAAGGATATTTTGAAAAACTATAGAGAACGTTTTCATTTCCCAAAAATCGGGAATAATGAATGTCTTTATTTTACAGGGAATTCTCTCGGGCTACAGCCGAAAACGACAAAAGAATACATTAACCGCGAGTTGGATGATTGGGCGGAATTTGGTGTTGAAGGGCATTTCGATGCCAAGCGACCTTGGTTTTCGTACCACGAACTTTTAACCAATAAAACGGCAAGATTGGTTGGAGCTAAACCAGAAGAGGTTGTGGTAACCCACAGCTTAACAACCAATTTACATTTGTTAATGGTAAGCTTTTATCGCCCAAATGCTGATCGGTTTAAAATTATTTGTGAAGCGAAAGCCTTTCCTTCAGATCAATATGCTTTGGAGTCACAAGTCCGATTTCATGGATTTGATCCTGAAGAAACCATTGTTGAAGTGTCACCAAGAGATGGTGAACACATCATTAGGGACGAAGATGTGATTGCTAAGATTAACGAATGCGGCGATGAATTGGCTTTGGTAATGATTGGAGGAGTGAACTATTATACGGGTCAAGTGTTCGATATGAAAAGAATCACCCATGCAGGACATGAAGTTGGTGCTGTAGTTGGTTGGGATTTAGCTCATGGAGCAGGTAATTTAATATTAAATCTGCACGATTGGGAAGTAGATTTTGCCGCTTGGTGTGGCTATAAATACCTAAATTCAAGCCCTGGTGGAGTAAGTGGTATTTTTATAAATGAAAGACACGTTAAGAATAAAGATTTGGTGCGTTTTGCGGGATGGTGGGGACACGATAAAGAAACCAGGTTTTTAATGGAAAAGGGATTTAATCCGATGGTTTCTGCTGAAGCATGGCAACTGAGTAATGCGCCAGTATTAGGTATGGCGGCGCATTTAGCTTCTTTAGACATGTTCGATGAAGTTGGAATGGATGCGTTAAGGGCAAAAACAATTAGGCTTTCGGGATATCTTGAGTACGTGATTAATACTATTTCAAAGAATCTTGATGTCAATCTCGAAATCATAACACCAACAGACTGGAATCAGCGGGGTTGTCAAGTTTCAATTATTGCTCATGGATACGGTAAACAGCTATTTGAAAAATTGTCGAAAGCAGGAATTATTGTGGATTGGAGAGAGCCAAATGTAATTAGAATGGCCCCAGTACCATTATACAATAGCTTTGAGGACGTGTATAAATTTGGTGAGGTTTTAAAGTCTGCACTTTGATGACTGACAGCACCTTAAATAAAGAAGTTTTAATGCCTGAAAATGTAGGAACTTGGATTGACACAATCAGAGCGCTAGATTCTACAATAATCATAGATACTGTGCAGGAAGCTATGATTGGAGCCAAAGGTGCTGTGGAGAATGATATCAATACAGCGGAAGGTATGGCAGCCATCAATTTGATGTTGAAGGTCATGCTGATCCTAATTGCTGGAATTGCTATTTGGAGAGTAATTATTGTGGTTAATAAGAAAAATGCAAAACCAAAAGGCGGGCAATATTTTAAAAGAACGTATAGCGACAAATGGAAAAACAGGTAATAATAATTGGTGCGGGTTTAGTTGGTTCTTTGTGGGCTGTGTACATGGCTAAGAGAGGATATAAAGTTACGATATACGAGCGTAGATCTGATGTCAGAAAAGCAGAAATCACTGCAGGAAAGTCAATCAATCTCGCTCTTTCCGATCGGGGATGGAATGCTTTGAACAAAGTGGGTATTGGTGATGAGGTCAAAAAAGAACTTGCAATTCCGATGTCTGGTAGAATCATGCATGGAGTGGACGGGTCTTTGACACACCAGGCATATGGAAAGGAAGGTCAAGCCATTTATTCGGTTTCACGAGGTGGTATGAATATCAAAATGATGAATCTCGCTGAAAATTCTGGCGATACAACGATTTTGTATAACCATCAATGTTTAGGTGTTGATTTTAATACGAATACAGCGACCTTCTTAGATTCTATTAAGGGAGAAGAAATTGAGGTATCTGCGGATGCTATTTTTGCATGCGATGGAGCATTTTCTGCAGTGAGATACGAGTCTATGCAAAAGCAACCCCGATTTAATTACAGTCAACAATTCATCGAAGATGGTTATAAAGAGCTATTGCTCCCTGCCAACGAAGACGGTTCGTATAAACTGGACAAAAATGCACTTCATATTTGGCCAAGAGGGCGTTTCATGTTGATTGCTCTTGCCAATGAAGACGGATCTTTTACATGCACTCTTTTTATGCCATTTTCAGAAGGCAATTATTCTTTCGATTCTTTATCAAGTGACGAGTTGGTTGAAGAATTTTTTCAAGAAGTATTTCCAGATTTTTATGAAATGATGCCCAATTTATTAAGCGATTGGCATCAGAATCCTCTATCGGGATTGGCCATAATCAGGTGCTATCCATGGAGCTACAACAAAGTAGTTTTGATGGGAGATGCGGCTCATGCGACTGTGCCATTTTATGGCCAGGGAATGAATTCTGGATTTGAAGATTGTTTTGTAATGAATCAAGTCATAGATGAGGTTGGAGAAGATTGGCAAAAAGTGTTTGAAGTTTTTCAAAACAGACGGAAGCCAGATGGCGATGCCATTCAGGATTTATCCATTCACAATTATCATGTTATGAGAGATTATGTTGGTGATCCGAAGTTTCTTTTGCAGAAAAAGATAGAGGCCAAATTCTCAGAAAACCACCCTGAAAAATGGATGCCATTGTACTCTCAAGTGACATTTAGTTCCATTCCGTATAGTCAAGCTTGGTCTGTTGGTCAAAAACAAGAAAGTATAATGAAGAAGATTATGGCATTGCCTGGAATTGAAGAAAAATGGGATAGTGCTGAAGTAGAGAGTATAATTTTAACTCATTTATAGTAACTTTTAATTTTTTAACATCGTAATTGACATTATGCGCCTATCTATACTCTTGTCATTCATGGCTTTTAGCTTAGTTTCCTATTCACAACTGGGCTTGGGAGGGCAAAACGGCCGGAAAAACATGCCGTTAGTGGATTTTGGTGGCCGTTATAAAATGTCTGGTTGGCTTTTTGAACCGGGCTTTACTTGGAACAGCTGTAGGCTTTTTAATCCAGAGGAAGAGTATGAAGACCAAATGATTAAGGTGAATCCTAGCGGTAAGCTAGGTGCATATTTTGGCATGGGTCGTTATACGATTTTTTACCAAGGCGGAAATATATTTAATTACCTGGATTACAGTGTCGCTTATAAAATGCTCAGAGGTAAGGAGAAAATTACCGGGGCGATTGAGAGAGAAGGGAAGTACAGTCATAATTACTTGTTGGGTAATTTCAACATAAATAATGTCATTCAATTCTCTGATAAAATGTTTCTTCAAAATAGCATAGGTGCAAATTTAGATTGGCGATTTTTAAAACGACAAAGTCATGATGGACCGAATGCAGACAAGCGTCCATCGGCAATTGTGGCCAATTTGCATTATAAATTTGGAATAGGATTTAAAATAAATGAAAGATTTTTCATTATTCCAGCTATTGAAACTCCGATTCTTAATATCTACAATTTTGAAAAGTTTAAGTCGACGTGGGGCATATTTAATAGCCGTTATCGACCGTTAATCTTTTCTGTTCGTTTTGCTTGGTTAAGACCGATAGGACGAGGAGATTGCCCACCAGTCTATGCAAGTCCTGATGATAAGAAGGCACAAGAAAATTTTCAGATGCGGTGACAGATCCTTGAATTATTCATTAGTAATTATAGCTTTCCAACAATCAAATGTCCTGTAGTTTTGACATTCATCAGTTGATGTAGTATATTCGACATTCAAATTATACTACTATGAAAAAAATTATACTTTTTACCGCTGCTCTTGTTGCAGGGCTAGGGGCTATTGCTCAGGTGTCGTTCATTGATGATTTTGAATCGTATACTGTAGGAGATTATATTGGTTCAACTTCTCCTGATTGGACGACCTGGTCTGGAGCTACTGGAGGAACAGAGGATGTTGCCGTAGGCAATGCGCAAGCGAATTCGGGATCTAACTCGATTTATTTTTCGTCGACTGCTTCCGTAGGTGGCCCACAAGATGTCGTTCTTCCATTTGGAGGAGCTTATGATAATGGGACTTTTATGATTCGCATGGCAATCTATGTGGAATCTGGTAAGAATGCTTATTTTAACCTTCAGGCAGAAACTACGATAGGTTCTATTTGGGCCTTGGATGTTGATTTTGAAGCAACGGGAAATGCCGTTGTAAGAAGTGGTACTGACGGTACTTACTGTACCGCAGCATACACACAAGAGGCATGGCATCAATTTCAATTGGATGTTAATCTCTCCACTAATTGTTGGGAGGCTTCACTAGATGGAATTTCAATTGGCACTTTTTCTAATTCAAATAATAAGGTAGCTTCTTTGGATTTATATCCGATTTTAAATTCAGGGTTTTACATAGACGATGTAGGTTTTAGTTATATGCCTTATACACTTCCTACGTTAAATGCTGCGAGTGCAGGTACAAATATGAACGGAACAATTGCTGGGGCTTCGGTTTACCCAACTGTAGAGATTAAAAACTTAGGAACGACTACAATTACTTCCTTTGATGTCCAAATAGACTATAACGGGATGCAGTATACGGAGCCTGTTATCGGTCTCTCATTGCCATCACTTGGAACGGAATCCGTAACGTTTACGATGGCTCCTATTACGTTAGTGCCAGGTCTTCAAGCTGTTACGACAACAGTGAGTGCTGTCAATGGCGGTGGCCCAGATGACGATCCCACCGATGATGTAGGGTGTGGATTAATGATTGATCCGGTAGTGCCCGCAGTTGGTAAGCTGGTTATTGGTGAAGAAGGAACAGGAACTTGGTGTCAGTGGTGTCCTAGAGGTGCTGTTGCAATGGAAGACATGGCCAATAAATACGATGGTTTTTGGCAAGGTATTGCGGTGCACAATGGTGATCCAATGGTAGTTACTGATTATGATGCAGGTTTTGGTGCACTGATATCAGGATACCCAAGTGCTCTTGTTGATCGTGGTACTGATATTGATCCTACTGCTATGGAAGCTGATTTTTTACAACGAATTTTAATAGATCCGAAAGCGACGATGACTACTGGAGCAAATTTCAATGCAACAACGGGAGTTTTAGATGTCTCTTTAACTACCGATTGGTTAACAGCAGCAACAGGGGC
Source organism: uncultured Flavobacteriales bacterium (assembly GCA_905480225.1). Classification (GTDB taxonomy): domain Bacteria; phylum Bacteroidota; class Bacteroidia; order Flavobacteriales_D; family Parvicellaceae; genus UBA10066. Next base: position 11,813 of record CAJQPO010000110.1, read on the forward strand.
ATATAAAATTGCCTGTGTTTTAGTAGAAGACGGTGTAACGGGAACAGGATCTGGTTATGCACAATCCAATGCATATGCAGGTGGTGGAAGTGGTCCATTAAGTGGAGGTGGAATTGCTGATTGGACGACTGCAGGAAGCCCGGTTCCCGCATCGCAAATGGTATATGATCATGTTGCTAGAGCACTTTGCCCGAGCTTTGCTGGTCATGCTGGATTTCCAGGTTCAATGGCGGCATCAGACCAACATGTATTCAATTTCCAATTTACCTTAGATCCTTCATGGGATGATCACAACATGCACATTGTTGGATTATTGATTGATCCTTCTGGTAGAATTGACAACGGCTCAACATCGAATGTTGCCGAAGCAATTACTAATGGGTATGTACTTGGAGATGTTGTTTGTGGAGCTACGACCAACATTAATGGAGTTTCTTCATTAACAACGCTTGAGATGTTCCCAAACCCGGCTTCAAGCAACGTTACGTTAAAAATTGGGTTGGAATCATTGAACGATGTTTCGATATCCATTCTAGATGTTGCGGGTAAACTCGTTAAAACGGTTGTTTACAATCAGCTAAAAGGAACGCATTTCATTGATATTGATGTTAGTGATTTTGTTTCGGGCATGTACGTTGTTAATGTGCAAGCGGGTGAGTTTGTTACCTCAAAATCACTTGTGCTGAAGTAATAAATGAGCGTAGAAAAAATTTTAAAAGCCCCGCTTATGTGGGGCTTTTTTTATGTGCTGTTATTTTTAATTGGGATTAATATGAAAAACTATAAATTCGATTCAAATCGAATATCTTTCACATTGAGCTGTAACTGAACTTGATTGTTCCATTCGTTTAATTCAAGGGTGTATGCAATTGAAAATGGAGTGCCAGATTTTACTATTGCGGCCAAATGGCCGAATTTAAATGCAATACCTGACACAATTATGTGTGGGTACTCTTCCTGTTTGATATTTAATTTTAAATGTGATTCGTCGGCACCTATTGCTTTTGAGTAGCCATTATCCACTACATTATGTGTGACAAATACCGGGCGCCTATTTGACGGCCCGAATGGTGCGAAACGTTCAAGGATTCGATATAGCTTGGGTAAAGGATTTCTTAGAATGTCTGGCTCCAGCTCTTGAAATTCGATTTCTTTGTCAATTTCAATTTGTTGTATGAGCTGCTCTGGACGAATGGTTTGTTGAACAACAGATTCAAATTTATTACTGAATTCTACAATTTTATCTTCTGCTATTGTAAGACCGGCAGCGTACATATGACCACCAAATTGAAGAATTTCGTTTGTGCAAGCTTGTAATGCATTGTAAACATCAAAATCTCTTACGGACCGAGCTGAGCCAGAAACTACATCTCCGGACTTGCTTAGAATGATGGTTGGTCGGTAATAAGTTTCCATTAATCGCGATGCAACTATTCCAATAACGCCTTTGTGCCAGTTAGGAGAATAGAGTACCGTTGTGTTTTTATTTTGAAGTTCAGCATTGGATGCTATCATTTCAAGGGCTTGCTCAGTAATCGTTTTATCTATTGATCGCCTCTCAAGGTTGTAATTATTGATTTGTTCGGAAATTTCATTAGCAGTTTGCAAACTATCCGAAATAAGTAAATCGACCGCCTTCTTCCCGCTATGAATTCTACCTGCTGCATTGATCTTTGGCGCAATACTAAATACCAGGTCGGAAACATTGAATTTAGATTTTTTTGCAGCTTTAATAAAGGGGACTATGCCCATACGAGGATTACTATTTATTTGTTTAAGACCGAAATAGCACAGGATGCGATTTTCATTGTTAATAGGAACCATGTCCGCAGCAATTGCAATAGCAACTAGATCCAGATATACGTGCAAATCACTATCGCTAAGGCCGATTGTTGAAGAATATGCTTGTATTAATTTAAATCCGATTCCGCACCCACAGAGCTCTTTGAAGGGATAGTCGCAATCTTCTCTTTTTGGGTCTAATACAGCAGAGGCTTTTGGGAGTTCATTTCCCGGTCGATGATGATCACAAATAATAAAGTCAATGTTGTTTTTTTTTGCGAAATCAACATGGTCTATGGCTTTTATTCCACAATCTAAAGCGATTATTAATCCGAATCCATTATCAATTGCATATTCCACCCCGGCTTTAGAAATACCGTAGCCTTCTTTGTATCTATCAGGGATATAATAGGCTATTTCTTCATGTAGCTTTGCGAAAAAAGAATAAACTAACGAGACAGCCGTTGTGCCATCAACATCGTAATCACCATAAATTAAGATTTTTTGCTTGTCTCTTATGGCTAATTGGATACGGTTAATAGCAGCATCCATGTCGCGCATCAAAAAAGGATCATGGGTATGATTCCATTTGGGGTTAAAAAATGTTTTAGCTGTATCAAAATCTGGAATCTCTCGTTGAACCAATAGACTAGCAACAGTGTACGATACATTAAGGTCCTGTTGTAGCTGCGACACCAAGTTTGGCTCCTTGGATTCTTTATAAAGCCATTTTTTCATTTACAAAAAGGGATAAAGTAATTAAGTTCTAGAATTGACAACTACAGAGTGACAATGATTTCTTATTTTTAAAGATAATGCAATGATTTTAATGAAACAGATAAGCCTACTATTTTTAGTTTTTTTATGGAGTGAATTCAGCCATTGTCAGGCTAGAAGTGATTTTTATTTTCAAAAAGCGCAGCCTGAAGGTGTCGAAGAGATATCGCAAATAATTGGTCAGATTGTAGGAGAATATATGAAAGATGAAGATAGAAATACAGTGGTGATTGTTGCTAGGGATTCTGTTTATTGTAGGTATCCGGTAGTCATGTTTTTGAGTGTTTCTGAAGTTGATTCTTCTGAAAAGTATGAGATCAGAAAAAATAAAATATTCGGGATTCATGAAGCGCAGGGATTGCCGGTTAAGATAATAGATGATACAGCTGTTTTTTTGCATTATGCTCATGAGCTGATTTTTGCACCCCAAAAGTCTGGTGTAATGAAGAAAGTAAATGGGGTTTATTACTTTAATTATTTACAGGAAAATGGCTTTTATACTACGATTGCGCTCAGCCTAAAGGAAGATGAGTTATACCTCCATTCATTAGATCACTCATTGGTCATGTCGAAGATTAGAAACTTTTCCTCATTAGAGGAAAAAGAATTGGATGGAGTGATTACGTATTTAGCATCTCCTTCTAATGCAGAGATGATTGCATTTTATGAGGACAAAGGCTTCAAGGATAAAATAAAATACGTTCGGAAGGAAAATTAAATTCATACGTTAAAACGTAATTATTAGAACTGAATTGATTTCCTTTCAAGGTCTCTATTTTTTATATTTAGTTGTGCCCTGATAGTAGGTATAAACGTTAGCTAAAAAGAAGGTGCTTTAGGATTTAATTTGCATTCTACTAAAACCTTATCCGATATCAGTGTTTGAATTAAGTTTTTTTTTGAGAACGGAGTGGAGTAATTGGTAACTGTAATTTTTTCTTCTAAAAAAATTATTTTGCTATATGCTGGATGAGTATCTGTTTTCAAGAACCATTGACAGTATAAAATATCATTTCCATCCAGGTCATTCATGGTGCAATTTCCATAGTTTGATTTTATTTTGAGACATTCTTCCCCATTTACAAAAGCAGTGTCTTTTTTAATTTTGATCTTCGAAATTTGACAATAGGATGTTTCAATATTAATGCTTATCGCAAGAAATAAGAAAAGGACAATTTTTTTCATCTGGATGTGTTTAAATTCAAGAAAGATGTTGATGGCTGTACAACAAATAACATACTATTTCTAGATTACATTAAATTCTCTTACAAAAGAATCAAGCACATGAGGAGGTTGAGACTTGATTAAAGTGTAGGCAGGGGTCAAAAACTGTACAATAATATAGTTAGATCTGTTTGTTAAAGGCGTATTTTTTGCTATCTAATTGTTTAATCTTGTACGATAGGATTATGAGTTATTATATCCTGTAGTTGAAAAAACTTATTTATTTTATTACTTATGTTGAGGAGTTAGAAAATGATATAAAAGAAGTAGTTTTATTCATCAAGTATTTAATTTATGTCAATTTATCGGTGTTTTCGTGTCGTGTTACTCAGCGTGTTTTTCTCGAACTTGACGAACGCCCAAATAATAGGCTCTAATGCTTATTTAATTGGAGATTACGTCGAGGTTGGTATTGCCGGCGACGGTGGTTTTGAAGGTGCAGATACGGCTTTAGGATTTGTTGCAGGTGCCCATTTTCGTTCCGCTAATCCATACCTAGGATTTGTTACGGATCCAACTATGTCCAGTTGGTCACAATTTGATGGAGATTTTTTCACTCCAGGAGACCCCGAGAACGGTTGGGGGATTGAATTAGGAGGTATTGAAGGGGTTAAGGCGAATAATAATTGTTCTTTTTATTCTACAGGAACTACAGGAACTACAGGAACCCCACAAATGATTCCAGGATTCATAACCGATTATGTCAATAATAGTGGTGCTATGTCTGTATGCTGGGATGGAGATTATGTTGGGTCAGGATATGACGTGTCGATTCATATAAACTATAGCCTTAACCAAGCCGATCTGTTTTATAGTACAGAAGTAACCATTAAAAATAATGGGCCAGGGATAATTGATACAATCTACTACCACCGAAATATTGATCCAGATAACAACGTTTATTTAACGGGCAATTACAGTACAGTGAATTCCATTATCAGTCAAGGGGACATTGCATGTTCTAAAGCATTAGTAACTGCGGAACAATCTTTACCATGGGGTTCTTACATTGGTTTAGCAGCATTTGGGGAGAATTTTAGAGTTACATATGGAGGTTTTTCGAATCGGGATGCATCCGACTTATGGAATTATGGCACTGGCGGCATAGTGGGTACTCCGGGTTCTGTATCATCGGCAGATGAAGCCATTTCACTTGCGTACTTTATAGAGAACCTAGATTCTGGTATGGCAGAAACTTTTCGATATGTGATAATACTCGATTCATCTCAGACGGATAATGCGCTCAATCATTTATTTCAATTTCAATATGCAGGTGATCTAATTGGCCCAATATCTAATTGCGAACCTGTTGCAGACACAGTTTTTACGTGCACATCTAATCCAGTTGATATCATGGTGGTTGGTCAGGCCGTTAATGATTTCACGTGGACTTGGTCGCCATCGATAGGTTTGGATACATTGGATGGCGTTGTAGTTAATGCTAATCCAGACTCAACCACAACGTATACGGCAACAGGCACTCCAATAAGCTCTTGTTTCACTTCTCAAATAACAAAAGACATAATTGTGGTTTCTTTGCCTGGTCCAAACTTGCATTATGTTGATCCTGGACGACAATGCAGCGCTTTTGATTTGAGCACTTTGGTATACACAGACAGCAGTGGTTTGATGGGGACCATGGCTTCTTTTCAGTCGCAAATTCCAACTTCTGCAGCGGACACAACAAATGCGTTAGGCACACTTATTATGCACCAAGGTGACACTGTATTTTTGGTAATTTCAGACACAATTACAGGTTGTTTTGATTATGAACAAATCGTTATTGATTGGGGTGTATCTATAGATTTGACATTGATTATGGTGCCTTCAGATTGTGGACTAAATAATGGGAGCATTAATGTAGCTGCGGTGTCGGGAGGAGCTGCGCCTTACACTTATCAATGGTTTTCTGGTCCTAGCGATTCTTTATATGCGGGAATAGGCCCCGGGTTTTATACCATTACGGTTACTGATTCAGCAGGGTGTTCTGTTGATAGTTTGATTGCTCTCGCTAGCGTGGGCAGTGCAGTTATTGGGTCTTTAGTTGGATTGACACCTTCAGAATGTAATATGCCAAATGGATCATTTACAGTTGTTGGGTCAGGAGGCCTAGGAGATTATTCTTATGATATTGGGGTAGGACCGCAAATGTCAGGGAGTTTTTCTGGGCTAATGAGTGGAAGTTATTTGGTATTGGTCACTGATTCTGCTGGATGTGCAGATCTTGTTAATGTAGAGGTTTCGGACACATCAACTTTGGCGTTAACATTGCTAAGTCAGAATTCTGAAAATTGTTCTGGCTCAAATGGATCTTTGGAGGTGGAAGGATCCGGTGGGGCGCTAGGGTATGCTTATAATATTGGTTTCGGAAATCAGTCATCAGGAATTTTTAATGGACTCGCTGCTGGAGTGTATTCCGTTGAAGTAATTGATGCAGGAGGATGCACAGACACCCTTGAAGTAACGATTATTGATTCCGTGTTAATTGAGATTAGCTTAGTTTATGTTTCGGATGCATTGTGCGCGAAGAATAATGGCGAAATAGAAGTTAATGGTGAATCTGGAGTTTCGCCTTTTAGTTATAACATTGGAATTGGTCCTCAGTCTAATGGCCTTTTTACGGAGCTGTACCCTGGGCAATATACTATTGTAGTTACAGATTCTCTGGGGTGTATGGACTCTTTAATTGTTGATGTTGGAGACACAAACACATTAAGTTATTTAATTCTTAATGTAATCGATGAAAATTGCGGGTTTGAGAATGGATTAATAGATGTAGTTGCAAGTGGCGGTATAGGTCCGTACACCTATAGTTTGGACGGTTCATCTCAGACGTCTGGTTTGTTTGAGGGGTTAAATTCAGGAACTTTATCACTAACAATCGCTGATAGCATCGGATGTGTTTTGAATGCAATTATTGAAGTAAATTCTATTCCGTTGGAAATAGATCTGGGTTCAGATATCGTTTCGTGTGAACCAGTAATTTTGTCATCTGATGAGGGGTCAAGTTATTTCTGGAGCACCTCAGAAACGGAACAAATTATTGAGGTCAACTCAACTGGAGTTTACACACTTGATTACGAATTTAATGGTTGTTTTGCTTCAGACTCTATTTCGGTTACAATTAATCCGAAGACGAGTATTATGGTGCCAAACGTTTTTACTCCAGATGGAAATGGTCAGAATGACGAGTTTAAAATATCAGGTTTGAATATTCAGAAATACCACATTGTTATTTACAATCGATGGGGCATACAGTTATTTGAATCTAATTCGATTAGTAATTCCTGGGATGGAATGGGTTCCAAAGGCATAATGGAAGAAGGTGTTTATTTTTGGACCATTGATTACATCAATCCGTGTATTGGACCAGAAATTCAATTTGAAAAGGGGATTTTTCATTTATATGATTAACAAGGTACATTTAGCAAGAAAATGAGAGATACAATAGTTAGCAATTGAGTCAGGAGAACAATAAGATTAATAGATTGAACATAGGATTAATGATTTCCTCTCTAGTCATTGCATTTTCATTACCATTTTGGCTGTTTCTTTTTTCATATGCAGTGCTTGGGCC
>CAJQPO010000111.1 GCA_905480225.1 uncultured Flavobacteriales bacterium
CTATCATAGCTGATGGCGAGGCCGGCTTGCGGGGCTTTGGTGATGGCGGAAGTGGTGGCGGTGCTGGTGGTTCTGTAATTCTTTACGCTGATAATTATTCCTCAACGCTTAACATTGATGCAAACGGGGGCAATGGCGGAAATGGAAATGGCTCCTACCTCGACGACCTGGGTAATGTCTATAATTCTGCCTCTTTTCGATGTTTTGGTCCCGGTGGTGGTGGTGGTGGTCTAGTTTGGTTCAAAGGGAGTAGCCTACCAAGTGGGATTAGCATCTCTAATGCTGGTGGCATTTCTGGAGTAGTTTCTAATACCCAAGAAACTTCTTGTGCGGGCAGCTCTCTTGGTGCAGCACCAGGAAATAACGGAGGCGTTCAATTTAATGCAACGATTCTGTCCAGTAATAAATTGAATAAAGTTTGCGCGAACAACCCCCAATTAGACGTCGGCAACGATACCATTATCTGCTATGCAGAAAACTTGCTATTGACCGCTCAATTAAATGGGCTTTATGAATGGTCAACTGGAGAAACAACTCAATCAATCCTCGTAACTAATGGTGGAGTGTATTGGGTAAAAGTGGAAATAAATGGATGGCTGATATGTGACACCATAACAATCTCCAATAATGGACTGAATGTTGATTTAGGTCCAGATCAGAATATTTGCGGAGATCAGATTGTCACTTTAGATGCTGGTCCTGGGGCCATTAGCTACCTTTGGTCCACATCCGAGATCACTCAAAGTATTGAGGTTGACCAGGGAGGAACTTATACGATAGTAACCGATGATGGCAACTGCATCAATTCTGATGAAATAGTGATCGTTGAATGTGTTGAAAATTTATTCATTCCAAATACCATTACCCCAAATAGTGATGGAGAAAATGACTTTTGGATTATTGAAGGTTTAGAAAAATATCCAGGGAATAGGGTGGTGATCATGAACAGAAACGGGTCTGAAGTTTTTAAAATGACCGATTATAACAATACCTGGAATGGAGAAAACTTACCCAGTACAACTTATTATTATGTAGTTGAACTCAATGACGGAATCAGTTCTTTTAAAGGAACGATAACCATTATTAGACAGCAATGAAGTGGAAAATAGCCATCGTAATGTTATTCCTTTGCAATTATTGCTTTGGCCAACAGCTTCCAGTATTTTCACTATACGACGTCAATAAGTATGTTTTAAACCCGGCATTTGCAGGCTCTGAATACTACTGGGAATTTGCTTTACAACATCGTTCGCAATGGGCTGGGTTTGCGAATGGGCCGAGCACGCAACTTTTTTCCACTCATTCTAGAATTGACGGTACTTCTTCTGGATTCGGCGCTCATTTTTACAACGATAAAACAGGTGTAATTGGCAATACTGGAGCAAATATAAGTTACGCTTATCACGCTGATTTGTCTGAAACATTTGAACTTTCTTTTGGTTTGAATGGTTCTTTTACTCAGTATAAGTTATTTGGAGATGACTTATTGTTGCACAGTTCCGCTGACAATTTACTTGAACAGACAAAAGGCAAAGCGGGCATCATAAACGCGTCTTTTGGGACCGTTTTATATGCTGATAATTTTTATCTTGGGTTTTCTGCTCTTAATTTATTGTCTCCAAAATTGATCTACTTCAACGAAGCCACTACTCCGTTAACTGCACATTATTATATACAAACAGGGGGGACCATTCAAGTTGGCACAAATTCTACCTTGTCTCCTTCTTTAATCTTTAATTATATATCAAATAATCCCGCTCAAATTGACCTTAGAATGAGTTATGAATATATCGATATCTTTAGAATTGGCGCGGGTTATCGATGGAAAGATGCTTTTATTTTTTGTGCACGAATGAAAATTATTGAAGAGCTCTATCTAGATTATGCATACGATATGGGAATCTCTCAACTAAACTCCGCTCATAATGGTTCCCACGAAGTCCTGTTGTCATATCGCTTCTATTACAATACCATTTATAAAAACAGTAAGGCTAAATACAACTTTAAGCGAATAAAGAAAAGAGCTGATTAGCTCGGTTCTGCATTTTGCGAATAATAAAATTCTACCGACAGCCATGTTTCTTTTGCAATAAAACACGTTATTGATAAGTGGCGTGCACCTTATGCATAAGCACAAAGTTATTTATTAACGACTGTGAATAATTTATTGTTAGCCTGTAACGTATGGTGTATAATCTAGACTAATTTTAAACCGTGAAAGCATTAATAACCTTTTCGTATTTCTTTTTTCTTTGGCCTGTATTTGCATTTTCGGGACAGAATCCGGGTGATCCTGACACGAACAAAATTGGAGTAGATTCAATTCAGTACAGAATGGATTCCCTTATTCACTTAGGTAATCCGCGATATACATACTCGCAGAACTTCGTTTGGGCTGATTCTTCAGAAGCTTCGATATTGCGAACACCAGAATACTATAAGGATCGTTACAAAGAAAAAGACCTGATGTATAAAGTCGTCGACAATTGGGGAAAAGGTTTTGACTCACTGTACGGAACAAGAAATCTCAGGCCCATTCTTCACGGTATTGCCTATCGAGGTGGTGCCAATAATTATTTTCACGAAACTAAAAAAAGAAGGAACAGTAATCCCCTTCCAGCAGATGGTATTGACAACCTGTGTTCAGAAGGGTTTTCTCATTCCGTATACTTATATCGCACAAATTTTGATAATGCTCCAGTATCCCACAGTTGCAATTGCGAGAATGGAGGAATCAATAAAATGAAGTATTCGCAATTCGATTATTACGACACACAGCACGTTTACGACATGCTTGAAATCGTACATAAAAGCGCCCTAAATGACAGCGTCGGGCCCGTTTATTTACACTGTTGGAATGGCTGGCATGCTTCAGGGTTTATTTCTGCAATTATTTTAAAACAGTTTTGCGGTATGTCTGATTTAGAGGCGACAGCTTATTGGGATTTAGGTACGGATGGTGCAAATACCAGTCCTAGATATAATAAAATTCGCGAAGACATTAAGAATTTCAAGCCCTATCCAGAGTTTATTTTAATCGATAGCCTAGGAAATAAAGTTTGCCCTCCAATGCCTGATATTATTGACAGTTCTATGCTTCACATCACTGTAGAACACCTGGCAATTGTGCCAGAAGCAATTCCTGTCGGTACTATTATGATCATGAATAAGGTGAAATTTGGGCCAAATAAAACGACATTATCAAGTCCTGGAAATAATCCGGACCTTAAGTATTTACTCGAAGCACTAGAAAAAAGTCCCTCTCTTAAAGTTGAAATCGCTGGACATACTGACCGATCAGGAAAAGCAGCAACGAACAAAGTTCTATCAACCAAAAGAGCACAATGGGTATTTAATTACCTTGTTAAGAAAGGAATTCCTGCAGAACGAATGGTCTTTAAAGGTTACGGACATTTTAAGCCTGCCTACACCAACAAAACCAAAGAAGGGCGATCAGCAAATAGAAGAATTGAAGTGAAAGTGCTTTCAAAAAAACACAGTGATTTGACGAAGTTAGCGAATGAAGATTCTTTTGAGGAAGCCAAAGAGCTTTCGATATCTAAAATTTCAACCTACGACGTAGGTACAAGTATTATTCTGGATAAAGTCATTTTTGAGCCTGGTTTGTCAGAGCTTACCGAACCTAACTACGCACAGTTAAATGAGCTTGTAAAAGTGTTAACTAAACACGCTTCCATCGCAATAGAACTTGGGGGGTTTACAGATAAATCAGGGATTCCTGAAAAAAACCTGCTACTATCAGAAGAAAGAGCCAAGGCTGTCTGGAATTATCTAACTGAACGCGGTATCGATTCGGCTAGACTTTCACATCATGGCTACGGAGATGCTAAGCCTATTGCACCAAACAAATACAGGTGGGGAAGAGATAAAAACAGACGAATTGAAGTAAAATTAATCGCTTTATAAAAAAAGTTTATAATTATCTTAGCAGGAAACGGCTAGTATGACAGAGAAAATCAACGTTACAAATGCACCAAAGCCTATGGGGTTATATCCACACGCCAGAAAAGTCGGAAACCTGCTTTTCTTAAGTGGTGTTGGCCCTAGAGCTGCTGGTTCCGGTAGTGAGGAAGCCAATATACCAGGGTTGAAGTACGACAAAAATGGCAACTACGAAAATTTTGATTTCGAAGCTCAATGCCGATCTGTATTTGACAATGTTCGAGTCATTTTAGAGGAGGCAGGATCAAGTTGGGAAAAAATAGTAGACGTCACAACATTTCTTACAGACATGAAAAGAGACTTTAAAAGTTATAATAAAATATATAGCGAGTACTTTTCAAATAACCAACCTTGCAGAACTACTGTAGAAGTAAATGCCTTACCATCACCTATCTGCATTGAATTAAAATGTATTGCTATCATTGAATAACCTACCTATTCAAGAAACTTCTGTTTAATTTTACCGAGGTTTATATCCTTTTATCTATATTCAAATGGAATCAAATTTAAATGCAATGATAAATAAGTTACCCAAAGATTTTCGCCCTAAAGAAAATGTAGAGCTACACCTGCTAGATTCCTCAATTGCGTGGTTTGAAGACGGTATCTTTTATATTTATTCTTTACCCGATATTGACCATACGCTTGAACAC
>CAJQPO010000112.1 GCA_905480225.1 uncultured Flavobacteriales bacterium
TTTTGTAAAAAAAAACTTTTATGAAAGGTGTTTTAAGTCTATTACTATCTATCGTTGTTTCATTTTCCTGGAGTCAGCAAACCATTTACGACACAATTGAACACAATGCGATCAATCGTGACTACATTTTGTACGTACCTAACTCATACAACCCTGCAAATCCTGTTCCTTTAGTTTTCAATTTTCATGGATACACTAGTAATGCGTTGCAACAAATGTGGTACGGTGATTTTAGAGCAATTGCAGATACTGCAGGGTTCATTATTGCTCACCCTAACGGCACAATTGATGCTTTAGGAAATACACATTTCAATGTCGGTTGGGGCGGAAGTACAACAGATGATGTTGGCTTTACCAATGCACTAATTGATTCAATATCTCAGAATTACACCATTAATCCAGACCGTATTTACAGCACAGGGATGTCTAACGGGGGGTTTATGAGTTTTCTTTTAGCATGTGAATTGAGTAGCCGAATTGCTGCTGTTGCGTCGGTTACAGGATCTATTTCTCCAGCTCAGTTAGCAGCCTGCAATCCACAACATCCTACTCCAGTCTTGCAAATTCATGGAGACAGTGATGGTACTGTACCTTATAACGGAGGTGCTGGATGGTCAGAACCAGTCAACTCAGTAATATCTTATTGGTCGGGATATAACAATTGCCTGGCAAGCCCTGTGGTAACGAACCTTCCCGATGTTAATCTTACGGACGGCAGTACAGTTCAGCATTACCTATACAAAGATGGAGACAATTGTGCAGATGTTGAGCATTTCAAGATTATTGGCGGTGATCATACGTGGCCCGGTAATTTTATTGGTGGAGCAGGCACAAATTACGACATTAACGGATCAATGGAAATTTGGAAGTTCTTTTCTAAATACGACATTAACGGCAAAATTGGTTGTATTGCTAATCTGCCTAACCATTTAGATTTGTCTCAGGTTGTGCAACTCTTTCCAAACCCTGCAAAAGAAAATTTTCATCTTAACATAGAACCCCAAGGAAAAAAGGTAATCACAATTAGCAACGCACTTGGAATGATTGTGTTAAAAACAACTACTCTAGAAACGACTTGTACATTTTCTGTCAAAAATTGGGATGCAGGATTATACCACATCGCTGTAACTTTTGAAAATGGCAATCGAGTTAGTAAAAGAGTTGTGGTTTCCAATTGATTCTGTAATTGTTATTTTTCAACCTCGCAACAAAACTTCCGTCGCACCGCCGCCATAGCGCTGATAAGATCCATCTAGAAACTCATATTCCGGATAAAAAGTCCTTAGTTCAGATCTGATTTCTTCTCTCAGCACACCCGCTCCCACTCCATGAATAAATACAATTCGTTTCATATTCCTGCTAATTGCAACATTCATTTTTCGTTTGAACGCTGCCATTTGAACTTCAATAATTTGATAATTAGGCATTCCCTTATGGCTATCAATCAAAGATTCTATGTGCAAATCGACTTCCATTTCGTCTGAATTATGCATCTTTTCGAGATGCTTAAATCTCTTATAGAATTGAGCATCTTGCTTGTCATTTTGCTCTTGATTTACAATTTTCTCGACATCCTTGTCGCTAATCTCATAACTACCCCCAGCTAGAACCAGCTGAGATGCTTGGTATTGATAATCAAAACCATCGTCTGTTTCTACTGTAATCGTTTTACCCTCTACGCCGATTACTTTACCTCCACCAGCTTCATTTAAAAAATTAACATTATCACCTATTTGAAAACTCATTCAATTAATTTTATAGTACAAAAGTAAGCAAGGAAATCAATTGACCTATCTTTGTTCCATGTCAGGAATTCGTATTAATAAATTTGTAAAGGCTACTGGCCTTTTTTCAAGAAGAGAAGCCGATCAGGCTATAGCAGATAGTCGCGTAACCATTAACAAGAAATTAGCGACTATTGGTGCACTCGTGTCCGAAGGAGACGTTGTTCATCTAGATGGCGAAATCATCAAGCCCTTTACAACTCCAAAACAACGTAAAAATGTTTTACCGCCAGCCGTGAATCCAAAATCAAAACAGAAAAGAATTGCCTATCAAAAAGCAAACAAAGAAAATAGAAGGCAAAAAAAATAGATTGTGACAAAATTAAAAGCTGTTTTATTTGATATGGATGGTCTGCTAATCGATTCGGAACCACTTTGGCGAAAAGCAGAAATTGCCATTTTTAAATCCGTATCTATTGAGCTAACGGATGCTGATTGTATTAAAACAGCTGGACTGCGGATTGATGAAGTAGTAGATTATTGGTATCAGAAGTATCCTTGGAAAGATTCAGAAGGGTTTACTAAAAAAGACATCGAAAAGAAAATTGTTGCTGAATTAATTCAATTGATTGTTTTGGAGGGAGCACCCATGTCTGGTGTCACCGAAATATTGAATTTTTTTAAAAATCTTAAAATCCCCATGGCTATTGCCTCTTCATCCTATTACAATATTATTCATGCAGTTATCGATAAACTGAACATCCATCATTACTTTAAAATAATTCATTCTGCAGAGGAGGAAGAGTATGGGAAACCACATCCTGCCATTTTCTTAACAGCGGCAAAAAAGATGGGCGTAAAAAACAGTGAATGTCTTGTTTTTGAAGATTCATTTCATGGAATTATCGCTGGTCTTGCTGCTAAGATGAAAGTAGTTGCGATTCCAGACAAAGCCTTGTATAACAACATAAAATTTGATATCGCAACCATTAAAATCAAGTCTCTATCAGCATTTAATGAGCGTTGTTTAACTCAATTGACTCTTACTTAGGTTTAGACTTTGTCGCTCGGTACTCAAATCAATCATAAGTTCATTTTCTAAAATTACTGCTGATTCTATTAGTTTTGATAAGTGATTCATCCGATCGGTTTTGTCACCTAAAACACGATGATTCATGCCTTTTTTCCATTTCTCCACTTTTTGGACACCCGATGATGTTTCTTCTGAAAAATAAGTCCTCTGAAATTTTTCCCATATGTAATTGATGGCCATTTGATTGGGGTGAAGTAAATCTTCTTTAAAGAATCGATAATCCCTAAGATCATCCATAATCAGTTCGTAAGCTGGGAAATAACTCACCTGATTAAATCTCCTGATTATTTCATGAATAGCCACATTTAAAATTGACTTACTCCATTGGTTGTCAATAGCGCCATCTTTCCAATGTCTCACTGGGCTCAATGAAAAAATAACTTTCAGATTAGAATTAACACAAAATAAGTGCTCCAATGTTCTGGAGAACTGAGAAACAATGTCATTAACGCCAAGCTTTTCCTTTACAAATTGAGCACTTGGAATTCGATGGCAATTGGCTACAATTCCTGCATTAAAATGTCGATATACCCATGCAGACCCCAAGGTCACTACCAATACCTCCGTATTTTGTAGCTGTACAGCATCTTTTTCTATTCCATCGTTTATCTTATCTAATAAACGAATGACATTCGAATCACTATACGACCCGCTATGATTCATCGAATAATATTTGCCGTCCCAAGATTGAAGGTCACTTTCTGTATATTTCACTTCTCCAATCAGATCACAAAGCGCTTGATTGATTGAATGGGGGTTGAATAAAACCCCATGTTGTATATCATGAGCATCCATATTAGCCAGAGTCATTTTCTGCTTAATATTGGTAGCAAAACACGATCCTAAAAAAAGGATTTTGGTTTTAAAGTCTATTTGAAAATCCGAATCATTCGGAAATACTTCAGTTCGAAATTGCATGCGTGAAAAACTTTTTTTTAAGGTGTTTAAACAATGGTTCGAAAAACTGATTACAAATATACCATTGACAGCTTATATAATCGACCTATATCCCGTTCAATTCATACTTATTTTCTTAAAAAACTTTCTTTCAGTAAATGAATAGAGCATTTGCCATCACATTAGGCTGCCCCCCCCTTCTCAATTCTACTAAAGCTTCTAATCAAAAAGAAAATAATGAAACATTGTAAAACAATAAGTATATAATTTAAGATGATTATTTGTTCTTTAGATTCAATAATTTCAATTCCATACTTTAAAGTTTCGTAAAACAGAAAAGAAGCTCCCAAACCAAACAAATAACCGAGTTGCTTGCTGATGTCAATTTTACCTAACAACTCTTTGTCCTTAGCCACAAGTGTCTCGGCTCTAACCAGGTAACCACCAAACGTAAATGTAAATTGATAACCAATATATATTAGTAAAGCACTGACTAAAGAGAACTGTAATAAAACGAAGATTATTACTGTGAATAGCATCATCAGTTCAACCATCAATGAGATGTAATAAAAACTCTTAATATTGAGTAATTTGTCATAAAATTTGGCAATAATCAACATGGCTACGGCCAAGAAAATTCCACCTACAGAATAGACAAGAGGGTCTAACGGGTCGTAAATCGTAAAAAGCATTCCAATCGATAGCCCCGTAAATGAGGAATTAAATAGCTTGTACCACAAAAAGGACTTGGTGTTTAATCTCATGGTTTCAGAAGTGTTTTGTACAAATTAACATCTTTGTAAACGGGTAAATTGCTCAAAATCATTAATTCACGGAGGCTGTCCAATTGACTCAGCGCCGTTAATTCTGAAAACGCTGAATCGAACTTAATGTTCGCATACGAATTTGGATACAAGGTAATTTTCTCGCATTCAAAACAAATGGAGATAGAAGCTACGGGTTCATCCTTATCATTGAAATAAATCAATCCATGTCTTGGAACAAAACATTTAGATAGGCCTAAAATCAAACTTGACAAATCCTGCTGCACAACTCCCTGAAGCCGTGACAGTTCATTTCTTTGCAACCGTATTCCATGTCCAATAATGGATGGTGCATACCCATTATCATCCCATACATACCTGTCTGGTTTATCGTTTGATTCCTCGATATTGAAAAGATGAATTTTGACGTAGCTATAGGTAAGATTTGAAAAATTGTTGTCTTGAGCTACTGAAACAATTTGTGAAATATTAAGTAAAAGAATACACGCAATCGCCCTTTTCATTCGTTTTCTTTAATTGAATACTTGTTCGTTTTCAAACTTTTGGTGCGCGCAATTCTATTCAACACCTGCCCGAATTTAACACAAAGATGTTAACACCTTACGGATAATTTAGTGGAAACTATCAGTAAAATTTAATTAATTAGATTTCGTGGGAAAGAATATCTCAATATTAATAGCCGTATTTGCAATTAGCTTCACAAAAGTTAGTGCTCAGGATTCTAAATTAGACAAGTTAGAAATGTATTTCGATCAAGGTCATTATCGATTAACCTTGAGAAAAAGCAAGAAATTACTTCGAGACAGCACCTATAAGAATCACCCTCTGCCTTATATGTGGAAAGCACTTAGTACTGCAGGGATAGGCATTAAAAAGAGTAAATCTTTAACCAATAGATTAATCGAATCTACAGCGTATTTTCAAACTTTCTCACAATTTGAAAAGGCAGGTTATTACCAACAAACGTATCGTGCTGAAATCTTAAATTATCAGGAGATTTTTCTCAATCAAATTGCAGAACTCAAACCAAAAAAATCAAAGCTAGCTAAAGAATTGTTTTTCGTTTATCAAGGTACATTCGAAGATCCAATCGTATTTGAAACTATTGAATTATTGCAAAGTCCTGAAACGATTAATACTTCATCCAAAATAAGTAGTAAAAAACTCAGGAATAAGGTTGTTAGCGAAGCCAAAAATCACCTGGGAGTTCCCTACAAATGGGGAGGTACCACGAAAAAAGGATTTGATTGTTCAGGATACACATCCTATGTCATGGCCAAAAATGGCATTTCTATTCCGCGAATAGCGAAAGACCAAAGTAAAATTGTGACTAAAGTAAATACAAAAAAAGTGCAACCTGGAGACCTTATATTTTTCGGTAATGGCACCAAAGTAACACACGTAGGAATTATCGTTTCTAGGCCTGGAGAGAATCTAAGCATGATTCACGCCTCTTCATCCAAGGGAATTATGATTAGTAACGTAACATCATCATCCTATTGGAAAAAGAGAATGCTTTTCATGGGAAGTGTAATTGAATAACTTATGAAAAGAACGCAAATTATATTATTCTGTCTATTTATTTCTACTGTTTCTATGGCTATCGGCCATGATAAAAACAAGGTTGAATCCAAACCTCCAGTTCCAAAAAAAATGGTAACGTTAATAATAGATGCTGGCCATGGAGGACATGACCCCGGAAACCTAAACAGCTCTAAGGGTATGATGCTTGAGAAAGACCTCAACTTATCTATCGCGAAAAAACTAGGCGCATACATCACAGAATTTCTGGACGGCCAGGTAAACGTAATTTATACTAGAGATAAAGATCAATTTATTGCTTTAGAAAATCGAGTATCCGTAGCCAATAGTAAAAAAGCAGATTATTTCATCAGTATTCATTGCAACTCCAATAACAAAACAGTTACAAACGGAACGGAGACTCACGTACACAATGCCAATAGCACAGTCGGCATTAATTTAGCAAATGAAATCCAAAATCAGTTTTTAAATCGTGCTGGCCGAAACAGCCGAGGCGTTAAAATTAAACATGATCGGGGATACAACTTGATGGTATTGAAAGATTCCAAAATGCCGGCAGTTTTAGTAGAGTGTGGATTCATGTCTAATGTAACAGAAGAGGCTTATTTAAATTCTGATAAAGGCCAGTCTTTAATTGCATCTGCTATTTTCAGAGCGTTCCGTGATTACATTGAAAAAAGACATGGTATCAAACAAAATAACCTCAGAACTATTGATAAAACCAAAACACCCAGTTACAAAATACAAATCCTGGCATCGAATACGCCAGTATCTACAGACATGCCCGATTTTAAGCTAATTGGCGAAGAAATAGAAGAAATAAAACTGGAAGGGAACACCTTTAATTATAAATACTATGTAGGAAATTTCGAGAGCAAAAAGGAGGCAAGAAAAATACTGAAAAGAGTTCTCGAATCACCATTTAAAGATGCATTCATTATACGGTTTGATTAAACTAATGACCTGGTGTCATTAATGAAAAAAACACTTCCTTTATAGAAATACCAAGCACTTAGTGCCATCAATACATGGCTCATATCCATGTAATTAAACCAACGTCCGATACACAACTGACTTAAAAAAATAGTTGCACCGACCAAAGACCATCCTATACCTATCAAAAAATATTTACTCCCTTGTTTTTGCTGCCGTACTAGAATGTAAAGATAAAAAGCACCTGCAACGCCAAGAATGCCATATGCAGAGTGAATCAAAACATATAAAAAGTTCAATTTGTAACATGCAAATAGCATAAACACCAGTAATTCAATAATGTTTACCCATTTAAAGAATCGTACATATTTAGGCTGAATCGTACGCGCTGCTATATTAATTGCTGTACGTTCAGCAAAAGCCACTGCTATCATGCTCACACACCAATAAGGTGTTTTCCAAAGTTCCGATAATGCATAATTAAATGCATGGCCAAAAAAAGCTCCTAAAAATGTAGATGCTCCCATTAAAATAAAAAAGTGTTTATAATAAAGAGCAATCGGTTTCTTATTTTGCTTGTTTTTCAGCTTGTAAAAAGCATAAAAACAAACAACACTAATTAGAATGTCTGTTAGAGCAGTGATTGGCTCATCAATTCTAAGGGTACCAACATAGATGGTTGGATTCTGTAATTCCTCTGAAACAAACATGAATACCTAATTTATAAATAAATTGCTGTACCAGCATCCTATTTCTGACAACCTTATCAGAAATAAATTTATCTAATGCATGATTATAAACTTCTGAACAGCCAAAGTTTGTTGCTTAGAAGTAATCGCAATCACATAGCTGCCCTCCGAAAAATTTGCGCTATTTATTACAAGCGTATTGAGAACAGGTGATAATTTTTCAGAGAATACCGGTTTACCAAGCACATCATACATCGTTAATAACGTTTCCTTATTATCTATTCCATCATAACTAACCATTAGCTGTTCATCAACAGGATTTGGGAAAATTTTAAAGGCAATCAGATTGTTTTGCGGTATGTTAAATACTGATTCCATCCCAATATCGTCGAGCGCAATATCGCTCTGGTAATCCAAACCTGTGATACCTCTGAATCTAATATTGATAAGCTGACCTTGATAATCCGTTAAATCGAACAACGCCTGACGCCATGAATTTCCTTGATCTCCACTAATTGTCCAAACATCGAGGTCGTACTGGACACCATTAAAAACATCCACATGTAAAGAACCCATATCAGATCCACGCATGTGATACCAAAATGACAAATGCGTAGATCCTCCAATACTTAAATCAATGCAAGGCGATAAAAGCGAGGCGACTCGGTTACTGCATCCACCAGATGCTTCTGTAAATAAGTAGTTTCCTAAAGAATTACCGAGTGTATGATCCAAGTCTGGTCCAGTACTACCTGATGGCGTTCCATTATTATCTGTTCGCCAATCGATGTCATCTACAGTGCTGTTATTTTCATTCTTCCAATTTGCTCCAAGACTGCATATAGTTACGCCACAATCATTTAAACTTCCACAAGTGGCAAAATCGTCAAAGTCCTGCATCCAAGCTCCTGAAATGGTTACACCAACATCAACAGATGTACTGACGGATAACGTATCATCGCTAGAAAATTGATCTAATGAGTGATCCGTCCAAGCTGTAAGTTCATGAATTCCAACAACGGAAAGGTCAGCAGTAGCGGTAAAAGCATAAACTGTATCGGACCCTGGTTGCAATGAATCCATGATTATTTCAGAAACTACGGCGCCACTGTTTAATTGAAAAGAAACAGGGATATCAGCAACGGCATCTAGTCCAATATTTGATACTTTAATAATGACAGGAGTATTACCAGCATCGTGACAGTCAAAAAAGGTTCCTTCAATAGGAGATTCAATAGACGACACCTCAGTATTGTATTGCAATGCGCAATTAAAAATACCAGGTACTTTTTGGATCGCATTGGCCCGCTGACCTTCCCCTCCATTAGGAAGAATTGCCCTAACGCTGTACCAGTCCTCTTCACTAAAGACATGTCCATGAATCACTGCACTGTTCGTACTGGTTCTGGCAATAGAATCCATGTATTCAACACCAAGCTGACTTATTTCGTATTCAGACACACCAGCAATACCAGTCCAGCTTAGCTTCAATGAATCGGCACAAACCCAATCAAAAACAATATTCTGAGGGGTGTCTGAAATTACAAAATTCGAAATGGATGTAGCCAGCAAAGAACCCCGCGAAACCCTTATCAATGCACGTTCAGTTATACTATTGGGCACTGTCCATTCATAAGTTCTAATTACTCCAGGTACGCTGGACGATAGAATACTCCAAGTCGCACCACTATCAATGGACAATTCAATTGTGAAATCTCCCGAAACACCGTAAGAATCCCATCTTATAAAATCTTGCTCTCCAGCAATTAAAGACTCTCCACCAGAAGGATAGGTTAAAGTTATTTCATCTTTAATAAATTCCCAGGTTAAGTAATATTTTTGGATCCCAAAAGGGACTGAAAAACCGGAAACATTTACCGTGTAATTACCACCTGATCCAGACACAATTCGGACTTGTTCCATGTTGTTCAAACTGTCCCTACCCGGGACTGCATTAGCACTAAGAGTGGCCAAGTTCGGCGCAGGATTCAAAACCAAAGGCAAGTGAATAAAAGCCCCAGGATCTACCACAGTCAGGTCTAAGTCATTAATCAAAACAACAGAAGATGAAGGAGAGGCTGCATTCTCCATCCAATACAACATTACTCTTATTTCTTCGACTCCCGAGGGGACATTTAAAACGTGTGTGTTGACATCACCATGAATTATACTATCTAAAACAAAATCACCCTGCTCCAATACAGTAACTGCTTTGTCTGCATTAACTCGTCCCCATCCAAAAGAATAATCAGGTCCTGGGTTACCCAAGTCTTCTGCAGTATTTAACATGCAAGCCTTTATCAAACCTGAATTCGGATTATTGCCACCATTTAACTCCCTATAAGCTTGATACAGCAAGGCAGTTACTCCAGCAATGCCTGGTGATGCTGCCGATGTACCCCCACCTGGCGAATAACTATTATTAGGATCTGTTGACAGTTGACCAACACCATTAGCCGCAAGATCCGGCTTCAATCTTCCATCGGCTGATGGTCCACGAGAACTTGACGACTCTAAATTATCGCTTTCATTCAAATTAGCAGTAGCAATAACATTTTTTCCAATTTTATGCCCACCCGTGATGTTTCCAAAACTCCCACCAACACCAAAGCCACAATCAGAACCACCGCTGTTACCACACGAAAATACCTGAATCAAAGATGGGTTGCTAAAAACCTCGTTATCAACTTGTTCTGTAAGTGCAGTGTATCCCGCATTGCATCCGTTTCCGTAAGACGAATTGAAAATCATTACCTGATCATTTTGATGAAGTGATACGGTATTCGGCAAAACACCGTCATACTGCCTAACATGAATAAAAGAACCGGGAGCCATTCCACGCATTGTGGGATCTAGGTTACCTGCACCGCCCAAAATTCCTGCAACCATATCGCCATGTGTTCCTGTAAAGTCTGCCGACACATCGCTTTGCTCTGTGCGCCCTTCAAAATCAATGTGAGGCCCCACATATCCGTCATCATTGACACAGACCGCTACGCCCGTTCCATCATAGTTTCTGCCCATGGCGGTTTGCTGAAGCCTATTTACGCGATGTAAAGTTCGACCAAAGTCATGTTCAGGTAATCCAGGTTCAGGCGCAAGGTCAATGTAACGCACATATTTGTTATTACTCAATTTATTCAGGTCTCTGTTCTTGACAGAACCATAAATCAAACTGGAATGCGAGACAATATACTCTACGTTTATAAGAGTGCTAATTTTAGCGATCGCAACGGCTAAATCAATTCCAGAATGAATTTTTATCACCACAGAAGCAACACCTTTCTTATTCTCCATTCGCAGTGTGGACTCATTTTTGATTCGAGACAAAAACTTCATTGAATGAGGTAACTCAATAGAACTCCGAACACCTAAGTCGAATAGCTGGTCTGGCAATAAATGAGCCGGTATGCTTGCGACAAATGCATTTTGGGGAATGTATTCAATTAAGCTAATCCCAAGCGATTTTAATTTCTCGTGGATGAGAGTACTTGGTATCACATTGAATTGAATCAATCGATAAACTTGGCCATTGATTATATCAGAAGTTAATTTGTCTTTATTATCAATAATGATTTTTTCTTCTAAATACACAGGACCGTCATCCAAAAGAACAGAATACGCTTTATCTTGTCCTAAAGAAGTCTTGCTTAGAAACAATAATAAAAACAACCATTTCAGCTCTGAAACTCGAATCATAATCAATGTTTTTGTCTAATGTAAATAAACAAGAATGATTTATCAAGACCAGAAACTTTTAAGTAATTATTGAATGCTAGGTTGAAAAAGATAACGTTCGATCGATAAACTAATGAATGCATTTATCAGCGCAAATACACTGGAGTACCTACTTTTTATATTTCAACTTCTCTGATCTACCCTTCTTGAAAATTTTATTACTTACATCCTTTCCCTTCCGCAGTACTTTTTGCTCATCGTAAGGAAGAGCTACGATTTCCAAACATTCGATGGAGCAGCAGCTATTCATGTCCTTTCTACACGAGTCACACTGAATAAACAATAAATGACATGCCTCATTCAAACAGTTAACATGACGATCACATGCTTGCCCACATTGATGACAGTTAGCAATAATATCTGAAGTAATGGATTCTGACCTTCTGTGATCGAATACAAAATTCTTCCCGACATACTTATTTTCTAGGTTATTTTCCTTGACTTGTCTGGCGTATTCGATAATCCCACCATTGAGTTGATACACGTTCTCAAAACCTTTGTGTTTGTAATAGGCACTTGCTTTTTCACACCTGATTCCACCGGTACAATACATCACCAAATTCTTGTCTTTTTTATGAGCTTTGAGATCTTCTTCAATTAAATCCAATGAATCGCGAAAAGTATCAACATCGGGTGTGATTGCCCCAGTAAAATGACCGATTTCGCTCTCATAATGATTCCGCATATCAACCAGTATAGTATCTTCTCTATCGATAATTTCATTGAACTCTTTTGCATTCAAGTGAACGCCAATATTGGTAACATCAAAAGAATCATCAGCTAAGCCATCGGCTACAATCTTATCTCTAACTTTTATTTTTAGCTTCAGAAAAGATTTATTATCCTGTTCAATAGCGACATTTAAGCGTACCCCGTTCAAAAATGAAATTTCATACAATTGTTTTTTGAATTCTTCAATCAGACTACCAACAATAGAAATTTGAGCATTTATTCCTTCGTGAGCAATATAAGTTCTACCCAAAACACCCAGTTTGTTCCATTCAATAAATAAATGGTCTCTAAAAATTTGTGGATTGGATATTTGTGCGTATTGATAGAAAGAAATAGTTATTCTTTGTTCTCCAGCCCTATCTATGAGGGCCGCTCTTTCCTTCGCACTTAGGGTATTGTACAGTTGCATACTATACTAATTTCAAGTTTGAATTGAATACAAAAATAGGCAAATAAATCTAATACTAGTCCGATAAGATTTATGTTGGCATCTTATTTTGAAAGCAATCGAAAACCGATTCGGCTTCTAGCTACATCCACTTCCAAAACCTCAACCTCGATGTGTTCATGCAAACTTACCACCGTATTTGGATCAGAAATAAATCGATCTGCCATATTTGAAATGTGTAACAAACCGTCTTGCTTAACACCAATATCAACGAAGCAACCAAAATTGGTGATGTTGGTAACAATTCCTGGCAGTCTCATACCCAATTTAACATCTTCAACTTTTCGAACAAGCTTAGAGAACTCAAACACTTTAGCCTTTTGTCGAGGGTCTCTACCTGGCTTTGACAGTTCTTCTATAATGTCCTGTAGTGTAGGCAAACCAACATCGTCACTTAGATATTCCTGTAATTTAACCTTTCCTAACAAATCATCATTACCCACTAATGACTCTACAGATATTCCACAATCTTTGCTGATTTCTTTAACCAATTCATATCGTTCAGGATGAACAGCCGAATTATCAAGAGGATTCACTCCGTTCAAAACTCTAAGAAATCCCGCACATTGTTCGTAAACCTTATTACCCATCCTCGGAACGCGAAGCAACTCCTCCCTGTTATTAAAAGTGCCGTTCTCTTCACGATATGAAACAATATTCTCAGCCAACACTGGCCCAACTCCAGACACATAGGTTAGCAAATATTTTGATGCTGTATTCACATCAACTCCCACAGCATTAACACAACTTTCTACAACCGCATCCAAACTTTTCTTCAATAATTTCTCATCTACATCATGCTGGTATTGTCCAACACCTATATTTTTCGGGTCAATCTTAACCAACTCTGACAATGGGTCCATTAATCTGCGACCTATTGAAATAGCACCTCTGACTGTAACGTCGAACTGAGGAAATTCTTCTCGCGCCACTTTACTCGCTGAATAGATAGAGGCACCATCTTCCGAAACAATAAAAACTTGTAAAGACCTATCGAACTTAATCTTTTTCACAAGCGCTTCGGTTTCACGAGAAGCTGTGCCATTGCCAATCGCAATAGCATCTAATTTATAGGTACTAACTAGATTGGCAATCTTACTCATGGCCTTGCCTTTCTCATTTTGAGGTGGATGGGGGTAAACATTCTCGTTGTGAAGAAGATCCCCATGTTGATTCAAACAGACTAATTTACAGCCTGATCGAAAACCAGGATCCAGTGCAAGCAAACGTTTTTGACCTAAGGGTGGAGCAAGCAGCAATTGACGTAAGTTTTTCACGAAAACGTCAATCGCTTCTATATCCGCTTTTTCCTTTGATTCTTTTTTTATTTCATTTTCTAAAGACGGTTTTATTAATCGTTTATATGAATCTTTTATCGCTAATTTAATTTGTGGAGCGAAGATCGATTCTTCTTTTAGGATTAGTCGTTGAATAATCGCTATTGCTTCAGATTCCTCAGGAACTACAGACATATTTAAAACACCTAATTGTTCACCTCTGCGCATCGCTAACATTCGGTGCGATCTACATTTGTTTAATGGTTCCGAATAATTGAAATAATCTTTGAATTTTTCACCGTTCTCTGCTTCTCCTTTTTTGACTGTAGTTGTTATCAAAGCATTTCTTCTAAAATGCTTTCTAAGATAATTTCGAACTCGACTGTTTTCACTAATCCACTCTGCAAGAATACATCGTGCTCCTTCCAAGGCACTTTCAATATCAGGTACTGCAAGAACAATGTATTTTTTTGCTAATGATTGAAGGTCGCTACCTTTTTGTGACATCATTACTTTTGCAAGACTTTCAAGGCCATTTTCCCTGGCTATACTTGCTTTCGTTTTTCTCTTTTTTTTATACGGCAAATAAATGTCCTCTAAAACATTCAATTCGAATGTAGACATAATCCTATCTTTCAACTCATCGGAAAGGCCTCCTTGCTCATCAATACCTTTAATGATTGATTGCTTTCGTTTTTCGATTAAAAGAAAACGTTCGTATTCGTCTCGTACCTTTCCAATTTGGACCTCATCCAATCCTTGTGTGGCCTCTTTCCTATACCTGGCAATAAATGGCACCGTTG
Source organism: uncultured Flavobacteriales bacterium (assembly GCA_905480225.1). Classification (GTDB taxonomy): domain Bacteria; phylum Bacteroidota; class Bacteroidia; order Flavobacteriales_D; family Parvicellaceae; genus UBA10066. Next base: position 14,662 of record CAJQPO010000112.1, read on the forward strand.
AGCTATCTTTTAAAAGTGCTAAAGTGCTTTTGACCTGAGCTCTAGAAATCTTGACCGTAGCTGCTATTTGTTCAAAAACATTCATGTAGATAAAAGTAAATTTTTGCTAAACTAGTATAATAAATAAACGAAATGAATCACGAAATCAGTTTAGGCAATTAATGTCACCGCTATGTGTAGTGCAGGAACTAAAAAAACACTTTGCGACCAATCATTACTTATTGTAGAGTATGTGAATGTCTCTTATCAAATTGGTATGTATTGTTTGTGACAATTGATTGCCATTGTAATCGTACGAGAAGAGCTTATTATTTTCTACACACCAAAGAACATGGTTTACTTTATCATCAAGTAACTTCACAAAATTATGGCCCGCTTCAATTTGAAGTAAGCTATTACTGGAATAAATATACTTATACAACCCCAGTTCGTGCGCAATTATCACCTCATCAGCGCTAAGGGCGTACGTAGCATTCACTTTACCTGCTGGTAAACCGTGTGGTTCCCAAAATAAATTATTAGCATATTCATAAATCTGCATGTGCGCTTGGTTGCTTGGATCGTTACTGAAAACGTACAACTCATTATTCGACCTTACTTCCCAGGAAACAATGTCATTCCCCGTAGCAACAGATTGATCTAAATATCCGCCATTGTTATAATAAATGCCCATAACGTGTGCATTGGTCGATGGGTGCTTTTGTTCAACTATCACTTTATCATTCCAAATAAATAAATCATCCGGCTGATATGACATTGGTGCATTTATCTGAACTCCAATAGTTCCACTTTGTCCGTAGGACAGTACAAGACCAGTAGTCGTTGTTACAAATATTCTACCTTGCGGACCTTCCAACATTTTATGATAATACGACAAAGGTGGATTACCCAGGTTTTTCTTATTCCACAACGTATCTACAATTACTGGATGATAAGCTACCAAATCATCCGATTCAGCCCCCATAGTATACAAATATTGAAAATACGAGTTAACGGCAGCGCCCCCGTATTCGCTTTCAAAAGTATAGAATGGAACAAGGGATCCACTTGTAAAAACACTCCATGACTGTTCGGAGCTAACAGGGTTACTAATTACAAACATGTTATTGATGCTTAAAGGAACTCCAGTCACGGTAATTTCTCTAAAAACGGAACGCTCGTTAAACCCATCAAATGCCCATACTTTCACATAATACACCCCCGACTCCAAATGGATATCATTGAGGTACGCAGATTCTGAAACCTGCTGAGGGTTACCAGTTATGGGTACAGAAATCGTTGGTATAACATTGTTGAAATTTTGATTTTGAATATCTACCGTTATTGCTTGTAGTTGCGACTCATCTCGAACAATTGCTTCTACATTCACAAAATCAAACACTTGAAAACCCGTCATATATGCTGGAACTGTTATTTCAATGGTAGGCGCAATATTATCGCCACTCTTTTTGCAAGCAGTAAATAAGGTAACCAGTAAAATGATCAGACAACAATAACGCATAACTTTAAAACGTATTTTTTCGTTTCAATGATACAAAGGTATGTCATCTTATACCAAACCGTTTACAAAAAAATAAAAGATTCAGAATCAACATTTGTTAAAAACCTCTCTTAATAAAATGTTCATAGTTTAATTTGTTTCTTCTGTCTTAATTAGTGTTTTTTCGAACTATCTTTACACACAATGAGCGACGCAAACATCAAAGGACAGAGAAAACCACAAAGAAAAGGAGCTTATCCGACTCCTATCGAAGGTGGTAAATTGCCACCACAAGCGAAGGACCTAGAAGAAGCGGTACTTGGTGCATTAATGCTTGAAAAAAACCCTGTTAATGATGTCATTGATTTATTAAAACCTGAGAGTTTTTACGTAGAGGCACATCAGAAAGTGTACGAAGCAATTATGGACTTGTTTGGTGCATCCGAACCTATTGACATCCTTACGGTTACAAATAAGCTCAGGTCTAATGGTGATCTGGATGCAGTTGGCGGCCCTTTTTTCATTTCTCAATTAACCAATAGAGTTGCCTCAACCGCACATGCTGAAACGCATGCAAGAATCATCGCGCAAAAATACATCATGCGCGAATTAATTCGCATTTCCAGCGAAACCATCAGGAACGCCTATGACGAAACCAAGGACGTTTTTGATTTGTTAGACAGGGCAGAATCAGAACTGTATGGTGTTGCAGAAGGAAACATCAGAAAAAACTACGATTCAATGAGCCAAATCATGAAGCAGGCCATTGATCAAATTGAACAGGCTCAGAACAGAAAAGATGGAATTAGCGGCATCAACTCTGGATTCACAGAATTAGATAAAATAACATCTGGTTGGCAGCGATCTGACATGATTGTATTGGCTGCTCGACCGGGTATGGGTAAAACCGCATTTGTCTTGTCAATGGCTCGAAATACTGCTGTTCAATTCAAACATCCCGTTGCCGTTTTCTCATTAGAAATGAGCTCTATCCAACTGGTTAATCGACTCATTGCAAGTGAAACCGAAATTCCAGCAGACAAATTGAGGAAAGGAAATTTAAAACCCCATGAATACGAGCAACTTCATGCGCGAATAGGTGAATTGTCCAATGCTCCAATTTTTATTGATGATACTCCTGCACTTTCCATATTCGAATTGAGAGCAAAAGCAAGAAGACTCAAACAACAACATGATATTGAGCTCATCATCATTGATTATTTGCAGCTAATGACCGCGGGATCGAGTAAAGGAGGAAATCGGGAACAAGAAATATCCACTATTTCTCGTTCTATTAAAGAAATTGCAAAAGAATTGAACATACCAATTATTGCATTATCACAACTTAGTAGGTCTGTAGAAACCAGAGGTGGCGATAAAAGACCGATGTTGTCGGATTTGAGAGAATCTGGTGCAATTGAGCAAGATGCAGATATTGTGACCTTTATTTACCGACCAGAATACTATGGAATCACACAAGATGAAGCTGGCAACAACCTTAATGGGACCGGCGAAATCATCATTGCCAAACATCGAAACGGTTCTCTAGCTTCGGTCAATTTGAAATTCATTGACTATTTAGCAAAATTTACGGATTTGGATGTATTGCCAGGTGATCCATTTGGAGAGACTAATAGTAAACTCAATTCTGGCTCTGTAATTGCTCAGTCTAGTATGAACAGTGATTTTTCTGAAGAGAACTTTAGTGATGATAAATTCGAATCAGATGATGATTTAGATGATTTAATTACGGAGTGATTAGGACCTTTACAATAGTACTTTTAATCTTGATTTCAAATTTTGCATTTGGTATTAAAATTCTCATTCCAATGAGTGAGGGACACCAAGCAAATCACATCAAAGCCTACGGTATTGCTTATTGGGTTTTACAAAATGACATAGAAGTGGAATGGCTGCTCAATTACAGAGGTGGTAGCTTTTTAATGGATCATTATCAAACAATTGAAGAAGAGCTGATTATTCGTGGAGTTTCTTTCGAGAAAATAGCTGACATAAAAGCTCAAACAATTAAAGATGAAATAGCTGATCCTGAAATAAATCAAGCGGTTGTATCCCTTCAAAAAGCACCTAAAATAGCCGTTTATTCACCGGATGGAAAACAACCGTGGGATGATGCTGTAACATTGGTACTGACCTATGCGGAAATTCCATACGAAGTGGTCTATGACTCTGCTGTTATAGGAGGAGAATTGCCAAAATACGATTGGCTACACTTGCATCACGAAGATTTCACGGGACAATATGGGAAGTTCTATAGAAGCTACAGAAATGCTCCATGGTATAAGCAGCAACAATCCTCAGCCGAAAGAATGGCGGCAAGTTTAGGCTATAATAAAGTCTCTGAAATGAAACGCGCGGTAGCATTGAATATAAGAAATTACACTGCAGGTGGCGGATTTCTATTTACCATGTGCTCAGGTACTGACTCATACGACATAGCCCTTGCTGCACAACACACCGATATTTGCGACTATATGTTTGACGGCGACCCTGCGGACCCTAATGCTCAAAGTCAACTTAATTTTGAAGAAACATTTGCATTTAAAGACTTCCAATTGAGAACAAATCCTATGGAATATGAATTTTCTGATATTGATGCCACCATGGCTCATAAACTGCCCGAATCAATTGATAAATTTACGCTATTTGATTTCAGCGCAAAATGGGACATTGTTCCTACCATGCTCTGTCAGAACCATACCAGTATTGTTGATGGATTCATGGGTCAGACTACAGACTTTCACAAAAGATTTATTAAGAGTAATGTATTAATCATGGGAGAAAATAAATCCTTAGGAACTGCCAAATACATTCATGGTGAATTTGGTAAAGGGCAGTGGACTTTTTATGGTGGACATGACCCAGAAGACTTTAGGCATTTCGTAGGCGACCCACCGACCGATTTAAATCTTTTTCCCAACTCTGCTGGATATCGACTAATTCTAAATAACATCCTCTTTCCAGCTGCGAAGAAACAACCGCAAAAAACTTAAAAAACGTTTCTGCACAATAACATAACCTAGAACTCTTTGATGCAGACATCGTACGTATTTGTGTATTTTCACATCAATTTAAAACCCAACGGATAATGAAATATTTAGTCTCTACCTTGTTAATTCTTTCTGTAATTCAAGCTGTTCATAGTCAAAATAATGTTTGCTTTACGATTGAAACAAATCCTAACTCTGCCCCTGGATTCGGAGTCTTCACTAAATATGTTGATGTTTTTGGCTGTGGAATTTATGCTGAATCTAGTGTGTCTGATGAAAAAGTTCTTCACGCAGCAGCAGTTTGGGCAGAGCTAATAGACAATGATGAAAACGGAATAGTTGACGACCCTGCGATTCTAAATGAGCTTTTAATAAATGAAGCAATGATGCCCGTGTTTGAAAGTGATGGCAATGCTGCAATGAATACATTTTTCACAAACTACACAGGTGATGGAGTATCTGCTGTATTGTGGCAGTCAGAAATTGATCCTTCTCAAACAGGTCATTGGGGAGCTGATGCTACAGTTGAAGAAATCTTGCATACTATCAATCATGTTGGACATACCAACGTTTATCCTTCTGCATTTGATCTAATGCCCAATTCGTCTCTTTTGTCAGAAGCAATGGATTCAGCTAGAGGTGGGCAGTGGCTATCAATCCCGTCGCCCTACCCTTCTGATGCTTGGTATCATTATGATGATTTCACGTGCGATTATGAATGCATGGCAATAGAATACATTTACTGGATGTTAGTATCAAATATGGGAATCCTTAACGATGTCGCGACTTGCGCGGGCATAGCAAATGAATGGGAGCCCTGTTCACCAACTTTACTACAATCCATGGATGTATTAGGCTATGATTTAATAACAGACCCCATTTATAAACTACCACAAAATGCACCTGACGGGAACTATTGTCCAGGGGGGGTAAAAATAGAAGAACAGGAAAACAACCCTATTACTATATTCCCTAACCCCGCAAATAACACCTTCACAATCACAAGAAAGGTTCCTTCTGCACAAACACTATGGATTAAGAATGGTATTGGGCAAATTGTGAAGACCATAAAACTAGTTAATCAATCAGAACAAATTGACATCAATGACCTAAAATCGGGCGTCTACATTATCGATTTAAACCAAACTAAAAAGAAACTGATTGTTAATTGAGAATAAAAAATTTCAGTCAGATATTGGGAATGTCTTTGAGATGCCATCGTATCAGTTTGGTTTTAAAGTTTTGAATTTAATAATTAGCATTGTGTACTTTTAACGACTTCATGAAAGGCCTTTTTTGTACATCGTTAATTCTTACGCTATTGAATTGCTCATTAGCTCAGAACATTTCTAATCGAGTGCTAAAAATTAAAAAAGCACACGGCGAGATTACCTTAGACGGTATCCTAAATGAGGAAGATTGGATAGAAGCAGCCGCTACTTCAGATTTTTATCAAAATTTTCCAGCGGACACTTCGTACGCAATTACTAAAACTGAAGTTAAAATGACCTATGATGACAACAACATCTATGTTGCAGCAATTTGTCATGACTCCCTTTCAGGACATTATGTTGTACAGTCATTAAAAAGAGATTTTTCTTACCCCATTTCTGATGCATTCGCCGTTTTCATTGACCCATTTAATGATCAACAAAATGGATTTAGCTTCGCTGTTAACCCTTTAGGAGTCCAGCGAGAAGGACTGATACAAGGTGGTGGTGGTTTTGGTGTGACAACTTCGTGGGACAACAAGTGGTTTTCTCATGTGAAAAATTACCAAGATAAATGGATTGCCGAAATAGCGATTCCTTTTAAAACAATTAGATTTAGTAATGTTCAATCGAGCTGGGGAATTAACTTTGGAAGGAATGATTTAAAACGAAACGAAAGCTCTACTTGGAGTCCTGTACCCAGGATTTTCAATGTGGCGTCATTGGCTAATACCGGTCAACTTATTTGGGATTCAATGCCAAAAAAAGCAGGCAGTAACGTGGCGCTAATTCCATATGCGATTGGCAGCGGATCTGAAGACTTTCAGAGTAATGACAAGAAAGTGAGCGGTAATGCCGGTTTAGATGCAAAAGTAGCAGTCACTTCTTCATTGAATCTTGATCTCACAATCAACCCTGATTTCAGCCAAGTAGATGTAGATCGCCAGGTTACCAACCTAACTAGATTCAGCCTCTTTTTCCCTGAAAGACGAAATTTTTTCATTGAAAATTCCGATTTATTTTCTCAGTTTGGATTTAGACAAATTAGACCTTTTTTCTCTAGAAGAATTGGTTTGTCTAATGGCGAACAAGTTCCTATTCTTGCCGGCGCAAGGCTTAGCGGGAAAATAAATAGAGATTGGCGTTTAGGTCTGATGAACATGCAAACAGAAGGCCTTGGGCACTTAGATTTGCAAGGACAAAACTATACGGTAGCTGCTGTACAAAGAAGGGTTGGCGTACGGTCCAATATTGCTGGGATATTTGTAAATCGGCAAGGTTTCAAAGGAAACACCATTGAAAGTAGTGATTTTAATCGAGTCATGGGTGTAGATTTTAACTTAGCATCTCAAAACAACAAATGGAAAGGTAAAGCCTTTTACCATCAATCATTTTCTCCCAATTCAAAAAGGAATTCATATGCTCATGCCGTTTGGTTAATGTACAACAGCCAGAATATACAAGCACATTACAATCATGAAGTGGTGTCTCAATATTACAATGCAGAAGTTGGTTTCGTGCCTAGACTGTCTAATTACAACCCTCAAACGGGAGAGTCCATTAATCAAACTTATTGGCGTTTTGAACCTAATTTTACCTATAAATTTTATCCGAAATCAAAAAAGGTCAATGTTCATGGTCCTGGACTATATTGGAGTGAATACGTTAATAGCTCCTTCAAAACAACGGAGCGCTACATGCGTCTATTTTATAAATTAAACTTTACGGATCAAAGCGAATTTGTTGCCGAAGCTAATAATCGTCGTGTATTGTTATACTGGGATACCGATGTCACCTTTAGTAGTGGAGATCCAATCAGTAGCGGTGATTACGAATTTAATAGTTTCCGAATCGCTTACGAATCCTCCAAATTAAAAAAATTAAATTACGAGTTTATTGCTGATTATGGCAATTATTATTTAGGCAAGCTGCTTCGTGTTCAAGGTGCTATAGCTTTCCGTACGCAACCCTGGGGCATCTTTTCATTGTCATTTCAACAAAATGAAATTGTGATGCCTGAACCCTATAAAAATGTATCACTTTCTTTAATTGGTCCAAAGGTTGAATTATCCTTTACGAAAGCCTTATTCTTAACGGCATTTGTTCAATACAACACACAAGCTGAGAACATGAATATCAATACTCGTTTACAATATCGATTTAAGCCCATGTCTGATTTATTTATTGTGTACACTGATAATTATCTTCCTTACAATTGGAGCATTAAGAATCGAGCATTGGTAGTTAAATTTGTGTACTGGCTAAACTTATAACTAAGCCGCCTGCCTCTAGGCCTTACTTTATTAGTATAAGTTCTTTCCCAACATCAAAATAGACCTGTTTTAAATTACTTAATATACTGCTAACCAATATTTTAAGTTTTTAAAAATACATTAAAACTTTAGGTAAAATAGAGCGGTGTTTTTTTAAAATTCCCCTACTCATTTCAAGTCGAATATATAGGCACCATTGCGCAACGAATGAAAATTATCATCAGACAATTTGCTTAATTCCCACTCCCGAATATCAGCACTAAATACAATCTTTTTCGCACGGATGTTTCTTTTTTGATCCATAAACAATTGAAAGTCCTCTACGTACAACACATCAATCGGTTGATTCGGTATTTCTACATTTCCTTTACAAAGA
>CAJQPO010000113.1 GCA_905480225.1 uncultured Flavobacteriales bacterium
TTCGAGCAAAGAATGCACTACGGGAGCGGTAAGCGCCACATCGCCCATAGCTGATAATCGAATAACCAGGAGACGCATATTATTCTTGATTTCTATAGAGCACAGGGTTTAAGGATTGATCGTTATACATTTTCATTTGTCGATATACTTTCACGTATCTCTTTCCAGCCTCTATGTCTTCTAATAGCTCGTCGTAAGATTGTATCATATCCTTTTCTTGTTCTAATAGTACGCTGTATTTTAATTTGCATTTATTCAAATGCGCATCATCCGCATCATCGCGTTCTGTTTGCTCTTTCATATGAAAAAGTTTCAAACAAAGTATAGAGATGCGATCAAGAACCCACGCAATACTCTCTGTGTTTAAACGCGCTGTCTCCAATGGCTGAATAGCTGTCAATTCATTGTTCATCCAATCGTCAATTTGCTCGACTAAATCTGTTCTGTCTTGATTGGATTGGTCGATTCGCCTTTTGATTAAAATGCCATTTGCGTTGTCAATTTGAGGGTCACGGATAATATCTTCCAGGTGCCATTGCACGGTATCTATCCAACACTTTTTATAAAGTAAAGCTTCCAATGAGTTTTCGTCAAATGGAATTTCAATCATTGCGTCTACATTATCTTGTTGATGGTAGTCAGAAATGACTTGGTTAAAAATGGAAATACATGCTGTTGCTTTCATTATTCAAATAGGGCTTTTAGTTCAGTAGCATCCTTTGGTTTCATTCTCCCTGCTAATATAAGGCTCAACTGTTTTCTTCTCAGTGCTGCATCGTATCTTTCTTTTTCTTCATCTGTTTTGGGCAGCAGTTTCGGAATTTCTATTGGTCTTCCCAACTGATCAATGGCTACAAACAAGAAGATAGCTTGATTGGCTTTCTTTTGAGCTCCGGTTACTTGGTGTTCAACAAAAACATCAACGATTACTTCCATGGATGACGTAAATGATCTTGAAACTTTTGCCTCAAGGGTCACAAAATCACCGAGTTTTATTGGATGGTTGAAAGAAATGGAATTAACTGCTGCAGTTACGACTACCCGTCTACATTGTCTGGCGGCTGAAATGCTTGCAATTTCGTCCATCCACGCCATCAACTGTCCGCCAAATAGATTATGCAATGTGTTGGTATCATTTGGAAGAACCAATTTTGTTGCCGTAGCGCAAGTTTCTTTCGCATTGATTGATTTCATTTTACTGAGTTTCTAGACTGCAAAGTAATTCAAACTAATAGGAATATGGAAGAATAAATAACGGTTTTTAATTTAATCGGAGAACATTACCTTTGAACAGTGGGAGAAACGTATTTAATTATAAAATCATTGCACATTATTTTTGTGGTCTGCTGGTTTGCCGCTTTGTTCTATATCGTACGGCTTTTTATCTATCATGTCGAGGCTCAGGGAAAAGACGAGATTGTCAGAAGAACACTTCAGGATCAATATAAAATTATGCAGAAACGCCTCTGGTACATTATAGGCTGGCCATCTATGATTCTTACCTTTATTTTTGGAGTATGGATGTTGATTTTACGACCAACATTATTGGAGTATAATTTTATGCAAGTGAAATTAATCTTAGTTGGTGTTTTAATGATTTATCACTTTTATTGCGAATACATGTTACAAAAGCTCAAGAAAAATGAGCTTTCTTGGAGCAGCATTGCCTTGAGGTTATGGAACGAGCTAGCAACGGTTTTTTTGGTCTCTGTTGTATTTATAATAGAACTCAAACACGAGATGAACTGGATTTGGGGAACACTTTCTTTTATCGGTTTAGGAGTCGTGTTAATGCTCATTGTCCGACTCGTAAAAAAGGCGTGGAAAAAATAGTTTTATTGTCGCAAAATCCAACAAGAAATGCCTTTGTCTTTTGCTTTTTTTCTTAATCGACGAGCTTCTTTCCTTGAATTCGTTCCTCCCAAAGAAATTCGATGTAGCCCTTTACTTAAATCCAATTCTTGAGCTGCAAAACCTTCTTCCTTCATTTCATCAATGAACTCGCTCGCATATTTCTCCTTACCAAAGCATCCACCAATGAGATGATATCGGAAGTTTATCTTAGCTGGTTTTTTTTCTGTTTCTACAAAAGTTGATTCTGCAACTGCTTCCAAGTGGTCAGCTTGCTCTTCAGTATCGACTGTATCAACCTGAATAGTGGTGTGTTCAAAAACAGTATCGTTATTTATTGTTGGTTCGATTTCCGTAACCTCTATTGGATGAGATTTTTCTTGAATTTCTGATGAATACTGGACTTGTGGAATTGAATCTATATCAAAAACAGAATCTTGGTGATAGAACCAATTAAACGGGTTAAACGAGGCTGTATTAAATCCATTTCCATCTTGATATCCATTATACCCTACAAAAATAGAATACAAGAGAAAAATAGGTAATAAAATAGCTGCGGCCCAAAGCACAGCACTGGATTTCCTTTTTTCCTCTTTTTCCTTTTCGGGAGTAGAATCTTCAGCGCTGCTTTGTACGGTAGCTTGCTTTTTCTTAGGAATCTCGTTTGATTCGTTGTTACCTACAGGGACAATAGGAATAATTTTCGGTTCTTTTTTATCTTCAATGACTTTCGATTCAACTTTTTCCTCAACTGGAATGAGGTCAACGGATGGTAAACCATAACTACTGGTTAAAAAGTTAGTTGCATCCTGTGTAAACTGAATGTTGTTTTCTTTATTTAAATAAAGCACACCAATTTTCTCAAATGCAACGCGCTCACCGGCATTGATTTTTCTTTGAACGGAATGAATAAAAGAATTCAGCGCCTTATTGGCTTTTTCAAACGAGATGGATTCTTCTTTTACAATTTTACTGGCTAAAAGTCCGTCATTTACTTTAACATGTTTATTAAATAAAATGCGTTTACTGGGTGGATGAATCAGTTTCCGATGGATATCAATTCTTGCTGAAGAATAGTTGGCAATAAAACCTCCAAGATTTGGCAGTATTACGCAATCATGGTAATACAATAATTCACCAATATGTCTGGCAATGTCTTGCTGTTTCATCCTTTAGCTAAGGTACAATTTTCGGATACCGAAATCAAAGGTATTTGGGAAAAATTATTGACAGTATTAAAGGGCGTTTAAAAATTGAATGATAGCTGAACAGCATAAGTTCTTGGTGGCATAACGTCACCTGGTCGGCTCATGTATTCTCTGTTGAGGGCATTCTTGATAACCAATGAGGCTTTTAAATAATCCTTTATTTGGCAAGCGAATCTAGCATCGAAAACCCAATCTCCGCGGTTATGAATATCTCTATAGGTATTCATTCCAGGTAAAATGGCCAGGTTGGTATTAGGGATAAGCGGCTCTTCGAATACAAGGTCAATATTAGGTGTAAAACTATTGTGTCGAGCACTAATTCCCAAAGACCATTTCTTATAATTGAATTGGATATCAAATTTCACAAGATGATTGAATCGGTACTTTAACATTGCCGTTGAGGTGTCGCTAAATGTTGCCTTATAGGAAGAGTCTACATTCAGAGAAATAGGGTTCATATAGGTATATCCTGCAAAAAGATCAATTGAAAAATTTTGTGTTAGATTGCCCTGGCCCATAATTTGAAAATCTAAACCACTGATTTGCGCCTCTTGCACATTTTTAGATTGCGCACCAAAATTCCCAAAGCTAGGAGGCGGTACGCCTGGTTGGGGGTAGACATAGGCATCACCATTGGGATAGTACAAGCCAAACATAAATTCCATCATATTCTGGTATTTTGTAACAAAACCAGCAATGTCAATGAATCCTTTAAATTTTTTGATTTTAAAACCTTGTTTTAATCCGATTTCAGCACTCCAACCGGTTTCCGCATCGACAGAAGGGTTTGGGAATATATTGAGAACACTAACAGAGGTTGAAATGTATTTTTCTGCTATTGTAGGGAAACGATATCCTTGACCATAGGATGCTCTTAAAAAGGTAAATTCTCCCAATTCGTATGTTGCCCCAGCTCGCAATACAGGTTGAACAGGAAGTGTGTTACCTCCTAGAG
>CAJQPO010000114.1 GCA_905480225.1 uncultured Flavobacteriales bacterium
ACACTATTTTACCAATTAGAAAATCCACCATTCAATTCCAGCACATGGATGAAACCTAAATGAACCATTACTTGCATTGCCATTGCACTACGTCCGCCACCCTGACAATAAATCAATGTTGGTTTTGACTTATCCAATTGACTAATTTCTTCCTTAAAGTTTGTTCCGTTAAAGTCAATATTAATAGCATTTTCAATTTTGCCATTTTTAAATTCGTTAGGAGTTCTCACATCTACAAGCTGCACTTGATCCATGTTTGTTAGTGCATCTTTAAACGCTTCCTTACTCACACGTTTAGCAATCTCTATTTCCTGTACCCTTTGCTGATTGACATTATTCTCTTGAGCACAACCCGAAATTACTATAGCCCATACCATTGATACAATGAGCAAATTTTTCATGATCGAGCCAGTGTTTGCCAAGCGCCTGCGTTATGAGCATGGATACCGTTTGAAGTTAATATTGATTTAGCTTGACCCGACCTTGCTCCGGACCTGCAAACTAAAATGACTTCTTTTCCCTTGAGCACATCCAATTTAGCTGAAATTTCGTTTAGTGGTATGTTTTTACTACCCTGTATGTGCCCGCTTTTAAACTCACCTTGTGTTCTTACATCTACTACAATCGCTCCTTTGCTTATCAAGTCCGTATAGTCTATTGTTTCTCCTAAAATCATTTCTTTTAATTTATTTAATACGCCCATCAATCTTAATTTTCTGTGTGCTAAACTAAAAAGATACAATGAGAACCACAGTAACTTATGTTACACAGCGTAAAAATTTAATAATTAAGTATTTCTATCTTGTTCCGATACAGCTTAATGGATCCAGACATCTCAAGCTTTTTTAATATTCTGGAAACAACTACTCTGGACGTATTTAAATCATTCGCTATTTCCTGATGGGTAAGATTAAGAATGGTCTCTTTACAGATTTTAACTTTTTCAATTAAATGCTTTTCAATTCTAGCACTCATATCGTAAAATGCCAAGCTGTCAATGGCCTCTAACATTTCTTGAAAACGCACTTGATAGGCATTAAAAATATATTTCCTCCATGACTCGTACTTAATCAACCACCGATTCATGAATTCTATCGGTATTACAATCAATTCAGCATCTGAATCACAAATGGCTCTTATTTCACTTTTAGACACACCTATTCCATGATTCATAGACATCGCACAAGTGTCACCGCATTCCAAATAATAAAGCAGCAACTCATCTCCATTTTTGTCTTCTCGTAAGATTTTAATGGTGCCTGAAATTAACAAAGGAATACTCTTGATGTAATCCCCGATGTCTAACATCTTCTCACCCTCAGCTATAGCAATCAAGCGTCCATCCTGGGCTATTTCAGACAATAGATCTGGTTCAAACAAAAAACCATATGAATTTTCTAACTTTTGTCTCATTAATCACGGGTTACATCTTCTCTCTTCAACTAGAATAAGGTAAATAAAATTTAGACAAGTCTATTGTAACACATAAAAGTCTTGAGAAACAAATTATCGTGAAGTTCGCATTTTGAGTGCTTACCCTACCCTATTAAAAGAATCAAAAATAACCAACGCTTTGTTTCGTATTTACTATTGATGCATGTAAAAAATAGACAGCCACCAATAATCGCTCTTTATGGTATTAATTGATCAAAGAAAAAATACCAAGACATAAAAAAAGGCCCCTTAAAAAAAGGAGCCTTTTATATATAGTAACTAAATATTAATTCACATCCCAGAAAACTTTGCCGGTCAGGGCATCGTTACTTCCGTTAGCCGCAGCTACGTTAGTACCATTCACAGAATATTCATCAACAGAATAATTATATCTAAATGGAGGAACTGTTCCAGCACCAGCTGCTACATTCATAGCTGGATAGTCATACATTCTCCATGTTGACCAAGCTTCAAGGCTTTGATCATACATTGCTACCCACTTCTGAGTTCCAATCAATTCTCCTGCATTAGCTGCATTCCATTGAACCGAAGGCTCCATTAAGAAAGCATCAGCATCCGCTTGTGCACCGCCCCATTGCATAATGGAAGCACTAACTGCATAACCGTAATGCACATCAGCAGCACCTGGCGTAGCCCAACCTCTATTAGCAGCATCTGCTAAATGAAATTGAACTTCAGCATAAGATAACAACACACCTGCATGAGTAGGCACTTCTAGTGCATCTCCTGGCTGTGAATAATCAGCATAAGCACCACCTAAACCATGTGGATTACCTATAATTGAATCCCCTGTACCAAGATTTCTAAAATACATGGCTCTTCGTGGATCATTGCTAGCATTCATGATATCAGCCAATGTGTTCGAAGCAATAAAATCAGTTCGTCCACTTTGCACTAAATCTTCCCAAATTGGATTTGTATTAGGTGATGCAGATTGATAGTTAAGAACTGCGTGGTCACTGTTTGAACCAAACACGTCATTAACTACTGATTCTACCATTGCCTGACTACCACTTCCAGAGACATCAGCCATTCTCATAGCTAATCTCAATTTTAAAGAAGCAGCAAACATAGCCCAATGAGCAGTGCTTCCTCCGTAAAGGATGTCTGAAGTACCGAAATTACCCATACTACTACTTCCCTTAAGAGTCGTGACAGCTGCAGTTAAATCTGCAAGAATACTTGCATAAATAGTTGCATCGTCATCATAAGCAGGAGATAAGTTATCAATACCCATCAATGCTTCAGTATATGGTACATCGCCAAAAACATCCACTAAGATTGAATATGCATAAGCTTCAATCACATCAAGACAAGCAAGTTGTGAATTCTTAACTTCTGCTGATAAAGAACCGTCAGCGTTAACAAAACCGCGCGACTCTTTCACATCTCTAAGCACTCTTGCATACATTCTATCAAACACTTCACCGTTTATGTTTCTTTCGGTTAATTCGTAATTTGATTCATCAATGTAAGTAGTTTGAGTCCAATGCTGAGACCACAATCTAAAAGTATTTACATTAACGTTGATGTTCGACACATAGTCAGTCAATTCTTTAATTGAATTTGCAAATAAAGAATTAGCTGGTACAGTTGTCGGTTGTTTATCATTATCGTTGAATTCGATAATCTCTTTTTGACATCCTCCAAAACTAAGAAGAATGACTACCAAGCTTAAATTAATAATTCGTTTCATTTTCTTAAAATTTAAAAGTTACGTTTAAACCAAGCTCCTTAACAGCTGGATATGCTCCCGATTGGTAACCTTGAACATTACCTGCACTTAATCCGGCTTCAGGATCAGTATGAGGAGAATTTTTAAACAAAATAGCTAGATTTCTACCTATGATTCCAACATCAATTCCTTGAATACCTTTTCCATTAAACATAGTCGTTGGAAAAGAATAAGTAATCATCAATTGTCTCAGCTTTACATAAGTGGCATCATAAACATGCATTGCATTTGGAGCAGTTGCCCAACCATATGCATTTGCATAATTATCAAAATCACCATTGATTGTGTTTTCAGCACCTGTAGAAGTCATGTTTCCATCAGCATCATATATATAAGCTCCAGAACCATCTACAGCAGCACTAACAGCACCTTCAATATCAATTCCTCCACCATCACTTACGTAATCTCTAATGGGATTTCCATCTGAGTTAGTTCCAGCAGTAATGTCGTAAATACCTGTTCCGTAACCATACCAAGTATCCAGAGAGAAGAAACTTCCACCTTTTTGGATATCAATTAAAGCGCTTACAGATAGATTTTTATAGCTGAAAGTATTCGTTATACCACCCGTCCAATCTGGAAGCATGTTACCCAAAATTTCTGGCTTAGACGTTTTGGCGTATCTAACACCTGAAGCTTCCGTACCATAAACTATTGGTTTACCATCGTGGTATACATAGTTAGTACCATTGATTGTTCCATAAGATTCACCAACAGTCGCTTCAATAGTAATACCACCTTGCAATGAGGCTAATTGATACGTTTCTAAATCACCAGTCAACGAAACAACCTTATTTTGGTTTGTTGCCCAATTCAATCTCATATCCCAGCTAAAATCGCCTGATTTAGATGTGAAAATATTACCATAAAGCTGAAGCTCCATACCTTTATTTTCAATCTCACCAGCATTAACATACTGGAAATAAGTACCAGAAGAAGATGAAGGTCTAACTGCTAAAATTTGATTCGCAGTAGTAGCCGAGTAATAAGTGAAATCAAATCCTAGTTTATTTTTGAAGAATTTATTTTCAAATCCTATTTCAAAACTAGTTGTGTTTTCTGGAAGTAAAGCGTTGTTATAGCCTGTATTTGGAGCACTTGAAAGCGTTGTCCCTCCAAATGGTGTTCCAACAGAGTAAACATTTTGCAACCGTTGCATTGGTGCATCGTTACCTACCTGAGCGTAATTCAATCTTACTTTACCAAAATCCATAAAGCTAACATCCAACAATTCAGAATACAATAAACTTAACGTAGCTGCCGGATAGAAGAACGTGTTGTTCTCTTCTGGAAGCGTTGAGCTTTTATCCATTCTTGCAGATAAATCTAAATACAAAAACTTGTCATAAGCCAATGTTGCTCTTCCTAAGTATCCATTTACAGCTCTAGATGCATCTGTCTCAGCAGGTGCTTCAATTCCATTAACACTGTTGCTAAATGAATAAATTCCTGGAACTACCAAACCACCATTCGTCATGGCATCTGTCGTATTAACACCTGATCTTCTAATGTTAGTACCGACCATTCCGTAAAGATTGAAAACATCATCCGTTCCGAAACTTCTATCAAAATTCAAGAATAAATCATAATTTCTCTCGTAAAATGATTTGGTGTACTTACTGTACATGGGTACATCTACAGACTGAGCTCCAATTCTTTCTTCTTGCAATTCACTGAAATTATCATTTGTAATTCTTCCCATTACAGATAACCAATCGTTGATTTCATAATCCAACACCATGTTGCCTATGAATCGATCTCTATTGTCTGTGGAATAATTTTGATACCTCATGTAGTAAGGATTATCAAAGTAATGTGGATCTGCTCTCGTACTCTCTGGAGCAGTGAAACCATAAGCATTCCATGATAAGTTATTCTCATTTAACATGTACGCATCGTATTGTTGTACCATATCAACATTAGTACCGTACCATTGTCTGAAACACTGGTTAACGTTTCTATTATCATATCCTGTTCCGAATCGGCCCAAGCCTTGCGTGTTTACATATTGCATTGATGAGCTGAAGGATAACTTATCCGTCAAATCATAGTTCACATTCAAAGAAGCATTGTTCTTTCTCAAGTTACTATTAGGCATGATTCCTTTTTGCCTCATATCCGTTAAAGAAAATCTAAATGCACCATTATCATTTGCTCCATCCAAGGCGACTGAATTAGTCGTCATCATGGAAGTTTCATAAAATGTCGTTGGATCGTTTTCTGCCGCTTCATAAGGAACTGGCTGTAAATATGTCGACATTTCTGGATGAATAGATTGCCATGAAAGTAATTGATCTGCTTCGCTATAGGCTAAACCAAAAGAAGCATCATCACCCATAGGTGTTGATAGTCCATCTAATGTACCGTCATTATCCACATCAACTTGTTCTACATAACCATTGTAAACAGCACCAGTATAAACTGTATCTGGACCATAGTATCGACCGTATCCTTGACCGTATTCTTTCTGATACGTAGGCATGGTGTTTTTATTTATTTTACCAAAGGTCAAACCAGATGTTACCGTAACACCAATACCTTTTTTACCCTTTGTACCTTTTTTCGTAGTAATCAAAATTACTCCGTTCGCTGCACGCGCACCATACAAAGCAGATGCAGCAGCACCTTTCAGTACAGATACAGATTCTATATCCTGCGGGTTAATATCCATAGCAGCATTTCCGTAATCAAATCCACCCCTACCAGTTTGTTGGTTTGAGCTATTTGTAACATCGTTATTAATTGGAATACCGTCTACAACATATAAGGGTTGATTATTACCGCCTATAGAAGTATATCCTCTTATAATAACGTTAGCAGACCCACCCATAGTACCACTATTTTTGATTTGAGCACCTGCAACTTGACCGGAAAGAGAACTCATAAAGTTCACGTCGTTCATTTTTGCAATACCGTCACCATCAATAGTTTGTGTCGCGTAACCTAGCGATTTTTTATCTCTAGAGACACCTAGAGCAGTTACAACTAGTTCTTCCATCATCTGGCCTTCACCCAGCATCACATCAATCGTTGTGAGCCCCTTTACAGGTTTTTCTTGAGAATCCATTCCAGTAAAAGAAAATACCAATACCGCATCTTCATTTGGCACTTCTATTTTGTATTTCCCGTTGTCATCAGATGTAGCGCCCTTGTCCGAGCCCTTGATCATAATCATGACTCCTGGAAATCCTCCTCCAGAATCATCGGTAACTGTACCACTTACAGTTTTTACTTGTCCTATCACTGCGCTCGAAAGCAGCAGAAACAGAACCATAGTTAAGCAATGTTTCATAATTTCACTTTTTGATTTTTAGATAAAGTTTTCATTTATAAAACTCCTGTTTTCAAGAGTTTAAACAATTAGTTAGTTCACAAAAATTTGGTAAAGAATTAAGACTGAATGGCATCATTCATTTTTTGGTCAGTGCTGTAAAAATATCGTTTTTTACTGTGGCATCCAAAAATCAAAATGCCGAAAACCAATAGATTCGTACCGTAAAATCACTTATTATACACATACACCACTGATTTACAATCATTTAAAATAGACAATAACTTGTTAGTAATTTACTGAATAAACGATTTACGTCTGGTAATCACGTTGCGTTGGCATTATTCTTTTGTAATTGGATTTAATTTTATTTGACTGCCAACAAACTAACGACTCATCTCCGAAAGCGGCAGTTTCTTATTCTGTGTAATACTAGTCATTGCTATGCGATGTACATATAGGTGTAAACCGAACCAGAGAAGTTGAAATTAATCATGGGTTATCGGGGAAATGAAGTTTATATTGATCACTTTCCTGCGCTGACTCCTTAATATATTTGGAAAACATGGTGCGACGAAACTTTAAATCCGAAATTTGAAAGCTATACATGTCGTATCCATGTGTGATTAACCAGCTAACAAAATCATCAATCACATCTGGTGTCAATTGAGGCATCGACATGCTATCTTTAAATTGGTCGTATTGGTTTGAATTCTGCATGAAAGAAATCATTTAAAAAATAAAGATAGTCGAAACAAAATTATGCGTAGTTGCCCATTCAAATTTCAACAAACTTATTATCTGTTAAAAGGCCTTAACACCAACGGAATTAAAATAGAAAATTTTAAGAACAGATCCGAATAATGAAATAGATCAGAATAATATAAAGTATTATACCATAGATGTTATACGACCAGCGCTTGATTTTTATTTCATTCCAATTTGGACTTACGTGATCCACTTGGAGAATATCTGTAATAACACCACGAAGCTGTTTTTCGTAATATTGGTCTTTAGCAACGTAACTAAAAGCCCCATATTTTATCAATTTAGAAGTCACATCCGAATTAGATTGACCTGAAACAATAATCACTTTAGTATTGGGAGACTTTTCATGAATTTCTTGCATCAAATCCAATCCATTAATGGAAATTTGGTTAGTAACATCCAGATAATAATCAAGGATGACGATGTCTGGTTTTCTATACATCTCTCTCAAGCATTCCCCCGCGCTTGAAAAGCCCTCAATAATTAGTTGCTTCGTATTATCTAACGTCTTGTCCGGAAACAAGTTTAAATAACGACGCATGAGCTGCAAATCATATGGAGAATCATCTACAATAAAAATAGAGCACTCCTTTAAGGCCGTTTTGCCAGTTATGTAATTGCCAAATCGAAATTGTTGTGTAAATATGGTCAAGGCACAGAATTTATTCGTTCTTAAATTGAGCCACTTGACTTTCTAAATTGCTCATTTTAAATCAACGTATTTAGTTTCTAGACACGTAGTTACGAATTAGAAACTAAAAAAGATTGAAGTTGTCGATAAGCGGAAGCAAAATGTCGTTTGTTATGCTTCTAAATGCTTTAAGTTGCCAGAGGTTCTTGGAATCTTCAGAATTGAGATTCACAAGTTCAAAAAAAAAGGACTCGTGCGAGTCCTTTCTATTGAAAAATTAGAATTCTATTTAAGTGGTTTCTATTGTTTTGTTTTAATTTCCAAAAGGGAGGCTAGAACGCCTCTCACTTGTTGGAAATAAAACATTACGGTTAGACAAGGTTAGTGGTTAACTGATTCGAATATACAAATAAAATTTTGTTATTTTCGATAAAACGACATTTTATTTCGTTTTTATGTAAAAAACAACAGTTACACCACCTAATCTACTAGGTAAAACAATTATTGTTTGGTAATTGTCGCCGTGCATGATCCAACTCCACCTATCAACGGAATTTGGCTACTATCATAATTAAAGGTAACCGTCATTTCAGTTCCACTGGCATTCATAGTGCCAGCGCCATCAAAAACAACATCACCACCGATAGTACTGATAGTTTGTGATGAAAAAGTAATGGTCGAGCCACTAATAGTTGCGGTAGCCATACCTCCTACTGCATTCAAAAAGTTATCAAACTGCAAACCATCTGAACCTGACGCAACACCTTCCTGGGCAGAATTCAAAGGAAATGCAGTTGCAGAACAATCTGAAGCAAGGTTGTACGAGCCTATATAATTACTTTGACTAATAACCACATTAACCGCTCTAGACAAATTAGCTGTTCCATACTCGTTTTCAGCAGTATAAGTAACCTCAAATGATCCAGAAGTAGATGTGTTAACGGCTGAAAGATCTGCAGTAACCGTTGCTACACTTTCATCTGGGTTAATTGCCGTTGCACCGGCATCCGCGTATGTGCTGCCAACCGTTACCAAATCAGGATTGTTTCCAAGAATAGTTATGGTAGGTGGATTTTTGTCTTTTTTACATGCAACAAATGCAATTATTAAAGCAAGACTTAGTATTGAAATAAATTTTTTGTTTCTCATAGTTACAGATTTAATTTCTACGAAAATAATCAAAAGCAGTATATGTTTTTCGTTTAGTCAATTTTTCAACTAATTCTAAACCAAAAAATAGGCCTAAAAAAAAGCACCAACTTAGGAGGAGTTGGTGCTTTTGTTTCGTGACGAAACTTGTAGATGGCGTGTTAGTTATTAGCAGTAAGCAATATGGGGTTTAATTTAGCTGAGCTATATCTCAGAATAAACTTAATAAACACCCATTTGTAAAATTTTTAATTAAACTTGGTTTATTCGTCTGATTCTTCAATAATACAAATATTTTTTCAAAAAACAACGATTAAACCGAATATTATTTCGATTAAACCACTTTTTTTAAAGATGAATAGAATTTAGGGCAAGCAAACATAATCGATCATTGTGTTGTTTTCCCAAGAATTATCGTCCTTTAATCAGCACAGAAAACAAACCAAAATGACCCCGATGAACCACTTAGATAGAAGCGTTTGTTTTAGGAATTGACCACACTGAAAAACTGTCTAGGCTTGCCAATATGGAAGACACTACCCCATTATTCATAAAAACCAATGATTACGAACTAATCGCTTCGCTTATTGATAACCGATTTTTTGACTCAACATCACCTTACTCTTAACAAAATTACCAGTGCCGAAAGCCACCTCCTTGCCAACGTCATTGAAGAGTGTCGCTGAAGCAGAAAATAAATTTTCCGACGAAAAACGAATTTCTCCAAATGCACGAACCTTTCCTTCAGATACGGGCCGAACTAAATTAACATTAAAAGATGTCGTGAGAACGAAATAATCATCGACCACGGAGTTGACAGCGAAAAATGCTGCATCATCCAACAACTTAAAATAGACTGAACCGTGCATAGCGCCTAGCGCATGAAAATATTGATCACTCACTTCCAATCCAACACTGCATCTTCCTTCAGAAATAGTTATGGTAGAAGTGCCATACAATGCTTTATTGAAATTTGCGCCAAGATACATGCGCTCCAATTTGCGAAAATGCTCTGCACCCATTTCGTCTGATTAATTTGTTGGCAAGATAGAATCTACTTTTGTCTCAACTTCAGAATTTATAGCATCCTTGGTTTTTGACTTTAAACCATTTAACAAATCGTCTCCTTTTTCTTTAACTTCTTGACAAAATGTCTCGGGATACATATAGATATAAACGTTTTCACCCACTAAAGCGATGAACAATATAAATATGAGTATACTTTTCATAAATCAAGAGTACAAAAAAAGGCCTTTTGAAATGGAGTCAAAAGGCCTTTTTATTAAAAGTTCTTTGTTAAAATTAGCCTTGTAATTTCTTTTTCATTTCTGACCACTTCTCATCCAAACCTAGACGGCCATAAATTTGCTTCAAAGCAGTCATCGTATTCCGATCTTCAGCATTTATACTGTGTGCCTTTTCCAAAACCGGCATGGCCTTATTCATTAATTCCTCCGCTTTTTTTACTTTCTCATCCTGCAGCACTACGTCTGTTAACGTCTGCACTTCATCATAAATCTCAACAGCTTGATTAAAATAGGACACTCCTTTAGAATACAATCCATCAAAATAGTTTGGATCAATTGCCAATGCTGCGTCGTATGCTTTTTCCGCATCTGCATATCTTTTAAGATTATCATAAATGGTTCCTATTGAAAAATGCAGAACCGGGTTATTAGGTTCTTTCGCAATAACTTTCGCCATACTCTCCTCCGCTTTGGCATATTGTTCGGAAAGTAAATATCCATTCAATTGTTCTTTTACCAAATCCATATTACCAGGATATTTTTCAAGAGCCTGTTCAATAGTAGCCCTCGCCAAATCAGATTTCCCTTGTTTAGTTTGTGTTTGCGAAAGTAAAACATGCGTTAAAGCTCCTTGATAACCGAGATCAGCACACCTTTTATAGTATACCTCTGCCTCATCGAACTTTTCCAATTTCTCACATGCCAACCCCGCGTTATAAAACGACAACGAATCAGACAACTCTATCAGTTCTGCAATATCTGAAGCACCTTTGAACGCCTCATAGGCCTCATCGTACTTTTTTTCATTGAAAAACTGCACACCAGTGGACGCTAATCCCCATCTCATCAAATTCATTTTCTGCTTTAGCACGGGCCAATGCTCTTTTTTAGCATCTGTTTCCTTGCATTTTTTGGCAGAACCAAACACCGCTTCTTCCATAAGCTTGGCATTCTTTTCTACATCTGCCTTCACCTCGGAATCGGTACCTGCCATCATCATGTAAGTAATGTATATATCACACCTATACCTCCATAATTTCGGAATATCCCGTGATTTCAAAGCTGGCGCAGCAGCTTGCTTGTCGTGCGCCGCATCAATGTAATTCTTTGCTGAAATAATTTTCCCTTTAACTTTTGAGAAATCACTTGACTTTTGGGCTTCTGGCAACATTTTCTGAGCAGAGTTGAACGCCAGAGCTGCTGATGTTAAGTCTTTACCTTGCCCAAAAGCAAGCGATGTTAGACCTATCATGCAAATTACAATAAGTGTTTTTTTCATTTTGATTTTCATTTAAATGCTTTTAAAGCACTATTCATTTATATGTGATGCAAAAATATAATTTAATCCATAAGCCCTATAGCAATTACTTTGCCAATAAATAATCAGTTTATTGAAATAGGAATCACCCAAAGGAGAATACAACTACTCGAAAACATCATTTAACTCCTATTCCTCTTCTGAATTACCAGCGTCATCACCAACATTTTCTGGTTCAATTGGATTGCCTTCTTCATCCACATCAATCTCTTCATCATCACTTTTTTCAACTTTGGCTACAGATGCAATCTCATCCGAACCTCTCAGATTAATTAAACGAACCCCCTGAGTAGCTCTACCCATTGTACGCATGCTTTCAACATGCATTCGGATCGTGATACCTGATTTTGTAATAATCATTAAATCATCGTCGTCAGACACGATCTTTATGGAGCATAGCTCACCCGTTTTATCAGTTACATTTAATGTTTTAACACCTTTTCCACCTCTATTAGTGATTCTGTAAATTGGCTCGCCATCTTCTGGATCGTTTAGGAAAGTCCGTTTACCGTACCCTTTTTCAGAAACAACAAGAATGGTGTCACTAGATTCATTTTCAACGCAAACCATACCAATCACATTATTTCCTTGTCCTACATCAACTCCACGTACACCAGAGGCAGTTCTACCCATAGCTCGAACCTTCTTTTCATTAAAGCGGATGGCACGACCAGAATTAACAGCTAGCAGGATTTCATTCGACCCATTGGTTAATTTCGCCTCAAGTAATTCATCTCCCTCACGAATACCAATTGCATTGATTCCATTCGTCCTGGGCCTAGAGTATGCTTCAAGAGCCGTTTTCTTAATCACCCCTTTCTTCGTACACATTACTATATAATGTCTATCCACCAATTCATCAACAGCACTCGCTAAACCACTCTCAACATCCTCCTGGATAGCAGGTCGTTTTATATACTCTTCAGATTTAACATCACCGGTATTAATATATGCCATTACCTTATCGTCTGGCTCTATATTTACCAAGTTTTGAATCGCTCTTCCTTTTGAGATTTTATTTCCTTCTGGAACCTCAAACACGCGCATCCAAAAACACTTTCCTTTCTGAGTGAATATCAGTAGGTAATTATGATTAGTTGCTACGAATAAGTGCTCTAAGAAATCTTTATCTCTGGTATTACTTCCTTTAGAACCCACACCTCCTCTGTGTTGTACTTTGTATTCCGCTAAAGACGTCCTCTTAATGTACCCAGCGTGCGATATAGTAACCACTACTTCTTCATCCGGAATCAAATCCTCAATCCTCATTTCGCTTGCAGAATACTCTATTGTTGATCGCCTTTCATCACCGTACTTATCTCTTATTTCTTCAAGTTCTGTTTTGATGATTAACATTCTTCTACCTTCATTGGCCAGGATATCTTTTAAGTCTGTAATTTTTTCAATCAGCTCATTGTATTCTGTTCTAAGCTTGTCTTGCTCCAGCCCTGTAAGTTGACGAAGTCTCATTTCCACAATGGCTCTTGACTGAATGTCCGAAAGCTCAAATCGTTCAATAAGCTTTTCCCTGGCCTCTTCAGGACTCTTTGAAGCCCTTATGAGCGCAATCACTTCATCGATGTTGTCCGAGGCGATTATTAACCCCTCCAGGATATGCGCTCTTTCTTCTGCCTTTCTTAATTCGTACTTGGTCCTTCTTACAACAACCTCATGTCTATGTTCAACATAGTGATGAATCATGTCCCTAAGATTCAGTGCAACCGGCTTGCCATGAACCAATGCAATGTTATTTACAGAAAAAGACGATTGAAGTGCTGTATACTTGTATAATTTGTTTAATACTACGTTCGGAATTGCATCTCTTTTAAGCTCATACACGATCCGCATTCCATTTCTATCGGATTCATCTCTAATGTCCGAAATGCCATCTATTTTTTTATCATTAACCAAATCAGCCGTTTTCTTAATCATATCGGCTTTATTGACCATGTATGGGATTTCGGAAACAATAATAGCTTCGCGACCTTCTCTAATTTCTTCAAACGTTGATGTGCCCCGAATAACTACTCTTCCTCTACCTTCCTCAAAGGCAGATTTAACGCCTTCATAACCGTAAATTGTACCACCTGTTGGGAAATCTGGAGCTTTGACGTATTCCATTAAGCCAGCGACATCTATGTCCCGGTTGTCGATGTATGCAATTGTTCCGTTAATAACTTCTGTTAAATTGTGAGGAGGCATGTTTGTGGCCATACCCACCGCAATACCAGAAGCTCCATTAACCAGCAAATTCGGAATCCTGGAAGGTAAAACAGTTGGCTCACTTAAAGAGTCATCGAAATTGGGTCTAAAATCAACTGTTTCCTTATCCAGATCAGCGAGCATTTCCTCCGCTATCTTTCTTAATCGTGCCTCTGTATAACGCATGGCAGCCGGACTATCTCCATCAACTGAACCAAAGTTACCTTGACCATCGACCATCGGATAACGAAGCGACCAACTTTGCGCCATTCTCACCATGGTATCGTAAACAGACGTATCTCCATGAGGATGGTACTTACCCAACACTTCACCGACAATTCTTGCCGATTTTTTATACGGTCTGTTTGAGAAGACACCAAGATCTTGCATTCCATAAAGCACCCTTCTATGCACAGGCTTTAAGCCATCTCTAACGTCTGGCAAAGCCCTTGACACAATCACAGACATTGAATAATCAATGTATGCTGACTTCATTTCTTCCTCTATGCTTACCGGAATAATTCTTTCTCCTTCTGCCATTCTTTCACTATTTTAAAATTTGCACGCTTTTTGATGTAAAAATCAGCATCGAAAGTACGGAAACTCATGATTTTTCACACCTTATATATAAAGAAAATTGTTCACAAAATTCTGTTAATAAGATGCCGTCTAAATACCTTAGTTTAAATTGAGTATTTCTACCTTTGAATTAAGTGGCCTTTCGATAAGGAATTAGTATAAATTTGATGTAAATTGTGTTAGGAGGTTTTTATGGAAGCGAAGTTTTCACCAAGAGTTAAAGATGTCATTACTTTCAGTAGAGAGGAAGCATTAAGACTTGGTCATGAATATATAGGAGTTGAGCATTTACTGTTAGGCATTATCCGAGAAGGTGAAGGCGTAGCTGTAAAAATCATGAAGGAAAGTGGCATCGACATGAAAGAATTGCGTCAAAAAGTCGAAAACGCGATTCAATCAAATAATAGAAAATCTGTTAACTTAGGAAATATACCACTAGTCAAGCAAGCTGAAAAAGTTCTTAAAATCACTTATCTCGAAGCGAAACTTTACAAAAGTGCCATGATTGGGACGGAGCATTTGCTTCTTTCTATTTTGAAAGATGAAGATAATATTGCGACACAAACACTTAATAAATTTAAATTGAATTACGATAAGGTGAAGGACGAACTAGATTACATGACTGGAGAAGGTAATGAAGATTTTAAAGCGGATTTTCCGGGTAGCGAAGCAGAAGATGAGGGTGAAGAAGAAACATACGGCTCAGGTGGCGGAGGTAGTGGTGGTGCCAGAAAAGCAGAATCAAAATCTAAAACACCGGTTCTAGATAATTTCGGAAGAGATCTTACTCTTATGGCCGAAGAAGACAAACTGGATCCAATTGTTGGTCGCGACCACGAAATTGAACGTGTTTCTCAAATTCTATCCAGAAGAAAGAAAAACAATCCTATCCTAATTGGAGAGCCAGGAGTTGGCAAATCAGCAATAGCGGAAGGGCTTGCATTACGCATTGTGCAGCGCAAAGTGTCTAGAGTTCTCTTCAACAAGAGAATTGTCTCCCTTGATTTAGCCTCTTTAGTGGCTGGAACAAAATACCGAGGACAATTTGAAGAAAGGATGAAGGCTGTTATGAATGAGCTTGAAAAAGACAGGGACATCATTCTATTCATTGATGAAATTCATACCATAATTGGCGCTGGAGGCGCATCCGGTTCACTGGATGCATCCAACATGTTCAAACCCGCTTTAGCGCGTGGTGAGCTTCAGGCAATAGGCGCTACCACATTAGACGAATACCGTCAGTACATTGAAAAAGACGGAGCATTGGAAAGACGGTTTCAAAAAGTATTGGTTGAGCCAACTTCGCAAGAAGAGACTTATGAAATCTTAAATAACATCAAAGAAAAATACGAAGATCATCACAGCGTCACGTACACTGATGATGCGATTAAAGCTTGCGTTAAACTCACTGCAAGGTATATACCCGATAGACATTTACCAGACAAAGCAATCGATGCATTAGACGAGGTAGGGTCAAGAGTGCACATCACTAATATCAATGTACCGCAGAACATCATTGATATTGAAAACCGAATTGAAGAAGTTAAAGAAGAAAAAAATCAAGTTGTAAAGTCGCAACGATACGAAGAAGCTGCTCGGTTAAGAGACTCCGAAAGGAAACTTTCGGAAGAACTAGAAACTGCAAAAACAGTTTGGGAGAACGAGTCAAAAATTAAAAGAGAACTTGTTTCAGAAGAAAATGTCGCCGAAGTTGTAGCGATGATGACTGGTGTACCTGTGACTAGAATAGCTGAGAAAGAAAGCAACAGGCTTGTTAAAATGAGCGATAACTTGAGCGACTCTGTTATTGGCCAAAATGAAGCAATTAAGAAAGTTGTACGAGCGATTCAACGAAATAGAGCCGGCTTAAAAGACCCAGAAAAGCCTATAGGATCCTTTATTTTCCTTGGCCCAACAGGTGTTGGTAAAACTCAATTTTGTAAAGAATTAGCCAAATACATGTTTGACTCTGAAGAAGCGCTAATCAGAATCGATATGTCTGAATACATGGAGAAGTTTGCCGTTTCAAGACTAATTGGAGCACCTCCTGGATACGTTGGTTATGAAGAAGGAGGACAACTTACTGAAAAAGTAAGAAGACGCCCCTACTCGATTGTTTTATTGGATGAGATTGAAAAAGCACACCCAGATGTTTTTAATTTGCTACTACAAGCGCTTGATGACGGTCAGCTTACAGATAGTCTCGGAAGAAAAATTGATTTCCGAAATGTCATCATCATCATGACATCCAATATTGGCGCGCGTCAGTTACAAGATTTTGGAACTGGTGTCGGCTTTGGAACCAAAGCCAAAGAAAATCAAAAAGAGGATGAGTCTAAGGCCATCATTCACAATGCGCTTAAAAAGGCATTTGCTCCTGAATTTTTGAACAGAATTGATGATATGATTCTTTTTAATTCTTTGGGACGTGAGGAGATTCACAAAATAATAGACATAGAATTAGCAAAACTTTTTAGTAGGGTTTCTGAACTCGGATATAAAATTCAATTAACCGAGCAAGCTAAAGATTATATTGCCGAAAAAGGATTCGATGCTAAATTTGGAGCAAGACCTCTAAAGAGAGCTATTCAAAAATATTTAGAAGACCCTTTAGCGGAACAAATTATCCAAGCCAAATTAGAAGAAGGTGACACGTTGAAAGTAGACCTGAATAAAGAAGGTGAAATTGCCGTTAAAATTGCTCGGGCGAAAAAAACACCAGCGAAAGGAAAGGCAACAAAAAAATCGGACATTAAGGATAAAACGAAAAACGAAAACAATCCGGATCAAGAACCAAAGTCAGAATAAAACGAACTCGGTTTATCTTTTTAGTGTCGCGTAGGTAAGATTGTCTTGAATCCAAATCCAATTGCAAAGATATGCGATGGACCTACATAGTCTAATGGTACTCCTGATGCAAAAGAATTCAGACATAAATTATCGGGCCCAAAATGTGCAAGCATAATTTGGTAAGAAAATACGATTCCAAAAGACAACGTTTCAGAACTTTTGATTTCCAATGAAACTGAAGGCTTAAAATTATACCCGTTTTTTTGGTGAAATTTTTTTTCAGTTTTTATTTTACATGTTTCGCTAGAAACCAGCATTGCACAATACCCAGCATCAATAGAATAATCAACGCTGAATTTATTTTCTGGAGACAGCGTATATCCTATCGTAACACCAGCACCTGCTATTTGCATGGAAGCGTTCGTTGTTTCTGGTATAGACATGTCATCAAAACTAAAATATTCGTGTCCCACATAAACACCCGCATGCAATGATTTTGTAAATGCCAAATTGAATGAAAAAGTTAAATCTGAAACCCCACTCATGTGCGTTTTAAATGCATAATTGGCCAATGGTGTAGGCAACTGAAAAGTTCCTTTTATGAAAGGAGCATCCATTTTCTTTTCTTGACTATGCGTCAAGCTACAAATACCTGATAAAATCAATATGGAAATTACATATTTCAAATAGCTGAATTTTTCACTTTGAACACTTTAGTAATTTTTTGAATCTCCGTTTTAAGTTGATAAAAATAAATTCCGTCAGGCAATGTTTCGGTATCAAATTCTACTGGGTAATCCCCAGGCTCTCTTTCTTCATCTATCAAAACATTTAGTTCATTTTCATCCTTATCTACAATTGAAAATTTCACATTCGCAGCAGTTTTAAGAATAAAATAAAATTGAATTTGACCTTTCGCGGTTTGATTATTTATTAAGGTATACAATTCTGCAAATTGTGTATTATTAGCTTTTACCTTCCCTGTACTAATGATATTCAATAAGTACCTATAACCTATAAGTAATAAATAAATTGCAGCTAAGATGGACAATCCTGCTACGACATTAATAAGAACTCTATCCCAATCAACCATGGTGCTAAATTAATTGAAATCATTGGCGTAACGTGCTTCATTCTCAATAATTTCTACTAAGATTTGTGCATTAGAAGAACTATTGGGATACAAATTGCTCCTATTGCTATCTCTATGGATTCTCAATAAATCAGAACATAATCGTTAAATTGTAGAATTTCTACATAATTTCACCACTTCTACATAATTTCACCACTTAAAGAATCGTTATTAAATATGAAACAATTGAGCTATGTCTTTTTACTAATTGCTTTTAGCGCTTGCGGACAATCCGACAATCCTGAACGAAAGAAGCTCCTCGATATTACTACTGACGAATATTGGAAAGATTCTTTAACCCCTGATGAGTTTTATATCCTACGAGAACAGGGCACAGAACGTGCTTTTAGTGGCAAATATTGGAATTTTAAAGGCAACGGTATATTTGCATGCAGAGCTTGTCAACTCCCATTGTTCAATTCGAATACAAAATATAAAAGTGGGACAGGATGGCCAAGCTTTTTTGACCAGCTGGGTAGTAACGTAGAAATGCAAACTGATCAAACACTAGGCTATAGTCGGAACGAAATACATTGTACACGATGTAAGGGACACTTAGGTCATGTTTTTGAAGATGGCCCCAAGCCTTCTGGAAAAAGGTATTGTGTTAATTCGCTTTCCATCCATTTCCAAGAACTTAAATGATTTTTAAAGATTTCATCTTTTGTTTATACTCAGCTTTGAATGAAGAGCTTCCAGGCCTGGGCGCCCATGCCAAGATGGCTCCAGGAAATAGGCCGTCTGCAGCTTCCATATATAAACAAGGTATCTCACCTAAGCTGAGTGCTGTTCTAATCCTTTTTTATCCAATTGATAACACACCGCATTTTTGTCTAATTCAACGACCTTCCTATGAAGGAGTTCATTCTGACCAAATAAGCTTTCCTGGTGGAAAAATTGACA
This sequence comes from uncultured Flavobacteriales bacterium, assembly GCA_905480225.1. Taxonomy (GTDB): domain Bacteria; phylum Bacteroidota; class Bacteroidia; order Flavobacteriales_D; family Parvicellaceae; genus UBA10066. Next base: position 19,181 of record CAJQPO010000114.1, read on the forward strand.
CCATTGATGAACATTTAAAGGATACAGCACTAAGAGAAACTTGGGAAGAAACAGGCGTCGCTAAAGAGAAGATTAAAATATTATCTCAAATCACTGATGTTTATATTCCACCAAGCAATTTCTTAGTAACACCATTTATAGGGTTTTGTGAACAGCATCCTAAATTCAAGCTGGATTCCAGAGAGGTAAAAGAACTGTTTTCTGTTCCAACTACAGCCTTAATTAACGAAAAGACAGTTAAGTGTACATTAATGTCATTTAGCAAGTCCAAAAATGCTGTAAATGTTCCTTACTATGATTTAAATGACAAAATAGTTTGGGGAGCAACGGCAGTTATCCTATCTGAAGTAAAGGAAATTTTAAAGAAATTTCATTAAAAGCCAAGCATCGCATTTAAGAATCAAAGTTCGTCTTCTAATTTGTTTTTCAGATACTTCACACCCGCTCGAACCGAATTGTACGCATTCTCCTCAGGCAATGTACCCGGGATTACCTTGAGGTTTTCAAATTGTTTAAAGATGTGATCTTTTACCCCCACTAAAACCACCTCAATCCCTTTATCCTTGAAATTACTAATTACTTCCTCCAAAACATAGATTCCAGATGCATCAATGTATGGCACACTGGATAAGTTAATAATCACTGCATCTTTGTCTTTAATGGCTTCCGCTTGTGCTTTAAACTGATCTGAAAACCCATAAAAAAGTGGGCCATCTAACTCGTAATTATAGACGCGATCTTTAATCGAAGCAGGAATTTTCAGTTTCTTTCCAATATCTGACAATGAACTTGTTTTACTTTGCTCTTCGACGATATCACCCATTTTTTGCATAAAGAAGAAGGAAGATAAGACCATACCTACCCCAACTGCCACCAATAAGTCCGCGAAAACCGTTAACAAAATAACAAGCGCCAGTACAAGCGTGTCACTATTTCGAATTTTAATCAACCTCTTGATTCCTGTAAAATCAATAATACCAATACCTACCGTGATCAATAGTGCAGATAAAACAGGAATTGGAACTGTCTCTAGATATTTTCCTAGACCCAACAGAACTAATAGTAAAATTAAGCCCTTAACAATACCACTCAAGTTGGTTTTTCCGTTAGAATTAATGTTGGCAACTGTTCCGGTAGTTGATCCTGCACCAGGTATTCCACCAAACAATGCAGCCAGAAAATTCCCTAGGCCCTGCCCCATTAATTCTCTATTCCCATTGTGCTTCGTTTTGGTAACATTATCGGCAACTACAGAAGTAAGTAAAGTGTCTATGGTCCCTAAACCCGCAAGCGTTAAAGCCCCAACCACTATGATGGTGAGTTTAGTTATATCAAAATCCATTAATACACCTATTTGAAAATCTGGTAACGTATCAGGTATCGCTCCAATGGTTTTAAATGTCCATTCCTCTCCCAGATTTAATTCAGATATTCCGAAAGACACTAATGTACCGATTATCAAAGCAATTAGACCTGCCGGAATTTTCTTAGAAATCAACGGCAATAAATAAATCAGTAATATGGTTATCAGCCCAAGAATCATGGAACTCCAATGATGATGAATGATTGGATCTGGCAAGTGGCTAATTATATCAATAACGCCGTTAGCCGGACCTTCACCATTCTTAATCATTTCATCTTTTAAATTTTCTCCGAAAAAGGAGTGCCATTGAAAAAGGATGATGATAATCCCTATTCCTCCCATAAATCCTGAAAGTACCGGATACGAGATGTACTTAACGTATTGGGCCACCTTTATAAATCCAAAAGCAATTTGGAAAATTCCTGCTAAAGCGAATGTACAAATGACCACAACCATGCCGCCTCCGTCCGTATCCATTGCTGCGGCATAAATACCAGCTGCCACTATTGTCATTGGTCCTGTAGGATCGCTGATTAACGTTTTCGTTCCTGCAATGACAGAGGCAACAATGGCTAAAATTATTGCAGTATATAGCCCAGCTTCAGCACCCATTCCGCTTTGTAAACCAAAAGCAAGACCCATGGGTAACGCTATTATAGCCGCAGTTAAGCCACCAGTTAAATCGCCCTTAATATTTGAAAAAAATCCAGTTTTCTCCGTTTTTGACATTTTGTTATCGTTTAAATACCGGTTCCATAATCCTTACTTCAACCAAAAAATTACTACTTTCTTTTAAGACTCCAACTGATACCGTTGGTTTTTTAGCAATTTCAATAAATTTTTCTGATTCAAATTCCCAAATAAAAGCGTAAATGCTTTTAGCATATTCGGGGCTAAAGTCTCTAGCGCGTTGATACGTTTTTGGAACTTTATGCTTAATAATATTCTCCAGTAAGCTGCATAACTCTTTCGCTAAGTTTACGTTTTCTCTACAACTAAACCTGACACAAAACCGTAAATTATTTTCTTCATCAAGAATAATTTGGGGAGCAATTCCATTGATCTTGTTATTTGTTGAATAAAATTTACTTTTCCCCAAAGATTTAATCTCCCCTTTTTTCGTTTTTAAAAAACCTATGGATTTAGCATCCTCAAATATCTGGTCAAATTGATTATTAAAATCTTGAGAAAATTTTTGAATTTCGCTTTTAAGGATTACTAAATTAAGTTCATTACAAATTTGCTCCACATGCAGGCTTATTTGTTTCAGGTCTCCTGCTATCGACTCTGGCACCAATTGATTGCAAATGAGAAATACATTTTCACTAGTTCCCACAAAAGTCTGGACTTTCTTTATTAAAGTAGGTCTTGATTGATAACCTTTGTCCGCAATGCTTTGATCCAACCTTAGTACGATGTCATTCAATTGCATGGCGTTCTGAGCGCTAGCTAAATCTGAAAGCCACTGAGGTTTTTCTTTCTTCCAAGATTTCTCGTAAAAACCTTTTTCAAGGGACTCCCCAATTTCTTTTATTGCATTACGCAAACTTTCAGTAGCTGTCTGTCCGTGAGCAGGAGCAAAAGAGATTAAAAACAAAACACACCAAAGCAATTTTGCCATGTTCTAAAATCTAAATCTCATGAAACCCATGCTGAGTGAAAGCGTCGGACCGTTTTGAGTGAAAAATGTAATTGCATCTCTGGATGCAACACCCATTTCATAACTTCCATTTTTAGAGATTAGCGTAATGCCTAGCGGTATCTGAAAATCATAATTGCCCCCGGTAACAAATCCACCTGATAAATTAAGCCATCGAACCGGTGTTATATCTGCTCCAAAACCAAACATAGCGCCTTCTAGACTACCCGGAACTGTATTCGTAGGCAATAACAAATCACAACCTAATTCTATTTTATCATTGAACCGTAAACTAGCACCTGCACGAAACATCGTCGGTAAATTTACTTTTTTGCTAGCTAATCCATTCCAGCTAAATACACCTTCATCTCCCACAAGATCTCCTAATTGATTGACTACATTGTAGCTATTTAATCCCTCATTTTCTGTATCAAACAATAAGGTGTCTTTTGCAGAATAGACATTTCCATCCCACGTAATCGACCCAATATTGGTAACAGAAAATCCTATTTTTAACTTATTCTTGATTACGGCATTGAACCCAATATCGAAACCCCATCCTTTACCAACAGGATCCGGCATAAATCCGTTGTTTGGTGTTGTAATTGCACTAGGATTGGTATTTGCAGCAGTACCATAATCAATACCAAAGACAGGAGAAGCGGCCGAAAATGCAGTCAACGTGTTTCCGTCAGATTCCATATCCAATAGCGCCAGGCCTTGAACAAATTTAACTCCAACACCACCATAAAGCATGAAGGTACTGTCCAGCCCTACCAGTTTTCTACCATAAGAAAGGTTATACTCTCTCGTCCAAGACATTGAAATTTGAGAATTGGCAAATAATTCCGAAAAATTTAGAGGTATACTTGCTTGGCCACTAATTACGTTACCCGCCGAATCGGCTGATAAATTACCGTTGTTTGCAATTATAGTCGTGTCATTGGTTAGGCCAGTAGTGTCAACATAGGTCAACAAATCAAAGTAATTGGAAGTTCGACCTTTAAAAAATAAATCTGATGCTGTTGGTCCTAACATGGAATAGAACTGTATTTTATCATTAATTCTAAACCCTATCCCTCCTAATTTCTCATCCATGTAGGCAATTCCAAAAGAACCGAAATCTGCATTGAATGCTAAACCAGTTTGAGCAAAATTCTCAGCGGCCTCAATCTTTTCATTATACGTGAATTTATCTCCATTCCCATTAATCATTTCTCTAAAACTATTTCTTAAGTCATCTTTAGACAAAGCTTCGGAATGCAAGGAATAGGCCATTTCCGTTAATCCAAAGGCGACCTTTTTCCCATCAAATTTGTACTCCCAACCCAAGTTGGCTGGATTAATGCCAATCGCTTGATAATCTGTTGCAAAAGTTGTTGCCCCCCCTCTTCCAGTTGAGGTAAAAGAACTTGATTCCATTTGGGTGTAACCCGTTTGAATAGTTAAAAAAACAAATGAGGCAAAAAGGAAATTTTTCATACGATATAGAATATTAGGTTAATTGACACAAAATAAAAATAAAAAACATAAAAAAAGGAGTTAAAACTCCTTTTCATTGATTTAGTCTTCTTTAAATTTATCCATTACATCAGCGCTTACTCCAGTAGAGCTAAATCCTCCATCATGAAAAAGATTTTGCATGGTAACGTATTTTGTAAGATCAGAAAACATTGCCAAACAATAATTGGCACAATCCACTGAACCTGCATTACCGAGCGGACTCATTGATTCTGAAAAATTAATGAATGCATCAAATCCTCCAACGCCACTTCCTGCTGTAGTAATCGTAGGTGACTGTGAGATCGTATTTACTCGAACTTTTTTTGCCTTACCATAATGGTAGCCAAAACTTCGGGTAATCGATTCCAATAATGACTTCGCATCAGCCATATCACCATAGTCAGGAAATATTCTTTGCGCCGCGATATAAGTTAAAGCAACCACACTTCCCCACTCACTTAAAGCATCCAATTTTTTAGCTGTCTGCAAGGTTCTGTGTAATGACATACCAGATATATCCAATGTCTTGTGGTACCAATCGTAATTAAGTTCCGTGTAAGATTTTCCTTTCCTTACATTAGGAGACATCCCAATTGAGTGAAGAACAAAATCAATTTTACCACCAAGTATTTCTTGAGATTTAACAAACAAGTTTTCCAAATCCTCATTACTTGTTGCATCTGCAGGTATTACTTCGCTTCCTGTTTTTTCTGCTAAATCATTAATTGCTCCCATCCGCATTGCTACGGGGGCATTCGTTAATACAAAGTTTGCACCTTCTTCATGGGCTCTTTCTGCCACTTTCCATGCAATTGACATGTCATTAAGCGCTCCAAAAATAATTCCTCTTTTACCAGTTAATAGTCCAGCCATTTTTTACTTTTTTACTTTATATTTTAGTATTAAGCCAACAAAGGTATAATTAATTGATTCTGTTAGAATACGTTTCTAATAAGAATATTCACCATTAGCAATCAAAAATACTAGTTCAAGAGCTCTCGTGCATTTTGAACCGCCGCTTCACTCGGATTTTTACCGCTTAACATTTCTGCAATTTCCACTAATCTTTGATCGGTATTTAATACTGTAATTTTGGTATTTGTAATCCCCTCGGATGTCTCTTTATACACCTTATAGTGTTGCTGACCTTTACTGGCCATCTGCGGCACATGACTAATACTTACTACTTGCATATTTTTAGAAATGGAAGCAAGTAATTCAGCAACTCTGTTCGCAATCTCTCCAGAAACGCCCGTATCAATTTCATCAAAAACAATAGTAGGCAAATCCGATTCTTCACTAAGAACAACTTTAAATGCGAGCATAATTCTACTTAACTCACCTCCCGATGCCGCCTTTTCGATAGGTAAAAAATCACTTCCTTTATTGAATTTTACATGTAATGAAAGTCGATTTAATCCAGAAACAGAAGGTGTAGCTAATTTTTCTAGCTCAAATTGAAATTGTACATCCTTCATAGCCAACGAATCCAGTAAGCCCTCCATACTAGCAGCCAATCCTGGAATAGCCAATTCTCTTTTTAAGGATAGTTTCTCGCCCAAAGCAATCACTTCACTTAGCAATTCAGTCACAATTAATTTCGCATTATCCAGATCATTTCCCACTGAACTAACCCATAAAAGCTTTTTTTCCAGTTTTTGTTTTAAATCAATCAGCTCTTCCGTAGTTTCACAATTGTGTTTAAAAAGAAGCCGATTTATATGGTTTAATTGCTCTGTTAAGCTATTGATTTGTTCGGGGTCATGGGCTAGATCGATTGTTTTTATCTCAACCTCTTCAGAAATGTCTTTAATCTCAATTAGGGTACTTATGAATCTATCGGCGATTAATTCAAAGTCAGGACTTATTTTAGCGAGATTATCAATGCCTGATTTTAGTTCGTTGAGCTGGTTTAAAACAGACTCATCACCAGACAGTCCTTCTGTGAAACTCACGGCTAATTCTTTAAGTCGCTCCGCATTAGACAGCATGGTTAATTGACTCTCCAACGCATCAACATGCACCCCTTCTAAACTTATTTCCGTCAGTTCATTGAATAAAAATTGATTGTAATCTACATCGGCTCTCGCTTTAATTTCGGCATTTTCCAATTCATTTAGCACTATTTGAGCCTTTTTTAATTCATTGAATTTCGAATGGTATTCTAAACAAATAGATTTCGATGATGCATATGCATCCAATACCGCTAATTGGAAATCACTTTTTCGCACTTTTAATGTTTGGTGCTGACTATGGATATCAATTAGCTGAGAAGCTAATTCTTTCAACTGACTCAAATTAACCAAAGAATCATTGATGAATGCTCTTGATTTTCCTGCCGAATTAATTTCTCTTCTAATCGTTGTAATTATCTCATAATCGAGTTCGTTCTCAATAAAAAATTTGGAACATTTATTTTTATTCAGTCTGAAATCTGCTTCAACAACGCATTTTTTATCTGAAGTAAATAGCACCTTTGAATCCGCCCTTTCGCCAAGTACCAGACCTAGTGCGCCCAACAATATGGACTTACCAGAGCCCGTTTCTCCTGTAAGGACCGTAAAACCAGATGAAAAATCCAATTCTAAATTGTCAATCAAGGCATAATTTGAAACTTTCAGATGAACTAGCACAAAGTAAAATTAAGCTATAAGTTTTAGGAAATCTAGTTTTTACCAATCTTATTATACGTGCTCATGTTGACCGCATTTATTTCCTTTGCTATATTTAAGAATTTGGACTTTTGGCCTTGGTTGGCCTCAGAAAACAGATTTTTTAATTCATCCATTTTAGCCGTAAAGAAGAGTTGCTGATTGATTGTGTTTGCCCTAATTCTATGCACTTTTCTAATGTATTCTAGCGCCGAAAGAATGGAATTGATGCCATCTTCTTTATCCTCATAAAGTTCATCGAACCCTTTGAAGTGATAATTGTACATGCACTTTCTAAGCGGTTTAAAAGCACTTTGCAAGACGTTATCTATGATGTGAAATCGATTTCGCCTGTCTGAATCCGTTTTCCATCCGCTATATGGCGTGTTTCCAGCGTTCGTTACTATTTGTTGTGCCTTTTGAAAATACTTGGTTCCGCCCTCCAAGGAAAAAGTGTCATAATCATATCCAATAATCAGATAGGCATAGAACGCTAGTATAGAAGTGAGATTGCTGGTATGTCTATCTGGTGTAAATATAAGGGCTGTATTTCGTTGATATGAAATTTGAAAATCTGTGTCTTTGAAGGTAAATAATGGGGATAAGTAGCTACTGTTATAAACGGGACGAGAGCATTGAACTTGTATCGATCCCTTGTAATTACCAGGAGATACTTCTTCGTCAAGCGTAATAAACACACTGCATTCAATCTGTTCATCATCTTGAACTATGTCTTGACTCCACTTCGTATTATTCATGAAATTCATTACTTCCATCTGAAGCGTATTGAAGATCTCAGTATTAGCAGAGTTATTTTGAAGCTTGGGCGCTACAACTTGTACTTGACAATTCAGCTCATGGCCAGTTGCCGACAGGCAATAACACATTAATGTGCTAATAAATAATACTTTATAAATATTGAATAAGTTCATCGATAATGTCATTAGCAACTTCTTGCTTCGATTTTAACTCGAAGTTAGTTATTTTATTGTGCTGATCTATGATAACAATCTTATTGGTGTCGTGCTGAAAACCTGCTCCTTTTTCATTGATTGAATTATAAACAATGAAAGCTAAGTTTTTCGTTTGTAATTTCTTTTTAGCATTTTCCAAACCATTTTCAGTTTCCATTGCAAATCCTACTAGCACTTGATCTTTTTTGATCTTGCCCAAATGCAATAAAATGTCTTCTGTTGGTTTTAGTGCAATTGACATTTTTGAATCCGCTTTTTTTATCTTTTGTTTTTCTTTTTGAATAGGAGTGAAATCTGCAACTGCTGCCGCCATCACTACTGCATCAACATCTGAAAACACATTTTTACATGCCGCAAACATATCGTCTGCAGACTCAACATTTATCCTATTGATTTCAGCAGAAGATTCAAGACTAGTCGGTCCTGCAATTAAGGTTATTTGCCCCCCCTTCTCTGCAGCAGCTTCCGCAATTGCAAACCCCATTTTTCCGGAACTTCTATTACCTATAAATCTAACTGGATCTATTGATTCATGTGTCGGTCCTGCGGTCACCAGTATTTTTTTACCAGTAAGGGGCTTACCTGCCGCTAAAGACAGTTCCAAAAATGCAAGTATTTCTTCAGGTTCTGCTAATCTACCTTCACCTACAAGGCCACTTGCGAGCTCCCCATATTTTGGTTTAATAATTATATTTCCGCGATCTTCTAAGAGTAAAAGATTATCTTTTGTAGACGCATGCTCATACATATCCAGGTCCATAGCGGGAGCAATATAGACCGGACATTTAGCAGAAAGATAAGTAGCTAACAGAAAGGAATCCGCTTCTCCATGGGCCATTTTTGCTATGGTATTAGCAGTAGCGGGAGCCACCAAAATAAAATCCGCCCAAAGACCTAAGTCTACATGATTGTTCCAAACTCCAGCATCTGTATCTTTAACAAAGTCGGTTAATACTGGATTTTTGGACAAAGTTCCCAAAGTCAAAGGAGTAACAAACTCTTTCGATGCCTGAGTCATAACTACTTGTACGTCAGCACCTGCTTTGACAAGCAATCGGATAATAAAACTTGATTTGTAAGCTGCTATACTACCGGTTACACAGAGTAATACATTTGAACCGCGTAGCATAATTAGATTAATTATTCAGACCCTTCTGGATTTCTGTGATATACTTTATCAGCAAGAAATTCATCAACAGCAATCGCTACGGGTTTAGGTAGCCTTTCATAAAAACGTGAAATTTCTATTTGTTCTCGATTTTCAAAAATTTCTTCCAAATTATCAGTAGAAGAAGCGAATTCTGCCAATTTCGCAGTTAACTCTTCTTTCATTCCATCATTAATCTGTCTAGACCTTTTTGATATCGTAACGAGTCCTTCGTACAAATTTCCTAATCGATCACCGATATCACTGACATTTCTAGTAATCGTTGTCTTTTCAGCTACTACGTTTTTATAGCTCATAACTCTTGATTTGTTTTTATCTTATCCAGCTCTTTAAGTGCTGTATTGTAAAAGCCTTCTGCTTCTTTAAATTCATCACTGTCCGGAAAAGCGTCTGCAAATTTATAATAAGATTTTAAAGTTTCCTTGAATCTTTCTTCTTTTTTAACCTGAATGCTATTATCAGCCAGCATAAAGCTCGCTTTTACCATCAAAAAAAGTATTTCTTCTTTAAACTGCGTATCTGGATAATCGATTAATAAATTACCTAAAGCCACTTGCGCAGAATTGTACCTTTCCATGTGGTAATACAACTTCGCACTATTCAAAGCTTTGACTTCCAATTTTTTTCTTAGCCCTTTGATGATGGTGTTACAAGTATCTTGCTGACTACTTTCAGGATAACGATTCATAAATAACTGTAAATCATTAATGGCTTTAATGGTTTCTGTTTGGTCCAATGTCGGTTTCGGAGAATTCAAGACATTGCACATCGCGCCCAAAAAAAGACATTCTTCGGCTCGTTCACTACCTGGATATGTTTTCACAAAATTCTTAAAGTAGTAAGCTGCGACAAAGTATTCCTTTGAACAATAATTGGTTTTTGCATAGTAATAATACACATCCTCACCCTTTGCAGTCAATCTAAAAAGGGACAGCAGCTCTTCCAGCAAGGGCAAAGCTTTGGAACATTCCCCATCGTGATAATACTCCTTGGCTTTTTCAAACTTGAGATTGTAATCCTTACTTTTCAAAATTTTACTATAATCGGAGCAACCAAGCGCTAAAATTCCGGAAATAATTATTACAAGTACTTTGTTCATTGGGCGACAAATATAGTTGATTTCAACAAATGAACACATTTGTTTGATTATGTTTCAAACGAATAATTATTAATAAAATTACTATTGCTGCAAAAGTCATTTACTGAATACTTCGGTGTGAATAAAAATTAGTATTTATCCTTCATTAACAAATAGTTTCCTTTAATTTTGTACCGAATTCCTAGGAATAGAAGATACGTAGGCGTTCGGAGTCACAAAACGAGCATGGATGGATATTTTTGAAAGAATAAAAAACAATAGAGGACCACTGGGTCAGCACGCGAAAGAATCTCACGGATATTTCACATTTCCAAAACTTGAAGGTGAGATCAGTAATAAGATGACTTTTCAAGGTAAAGAGGTGCTCACCTGGAGTATTAACAACTACCTCGGTCTATCGAATCATCCCGAAGTAAGAAAAGCCGATGTAGAAGCTGCCAAGAACTGGGGAATGGGTTATCCTATGGGCGCCAGGATGATGTCTGGACAAACGTCAAAACACGAAGAATTAGAACAAAGCTTAGCAGACTTTATGGGGTTTGAATCCGGTTTTCTACTAAATTTTGGATATCAAGGATTCATGTCTGTAATAGATGCACTTGCAGGTAGAAATGACGTAATAGTTTATGATGAAGAGTGTCATGCTTGTCTGATGGACGGCATGAGAATGCATGTTGGAAAACGATTCATGTTTCCACACAATGACATTGACGCTTGCAGAGACCGATTGCAAAAAGCTCAAAAAATTACGGAACAAACAGGAGGAGGCATCCTTTTGATTACCGAAGGTGTATTCGGGATGTCTGGTGATCAAGGAAAAATCAAAGAAATTGTTGATTTAAGAAAAAATGAGGGATATGATTTTCGATTAATGGTCGATGATGCGCATGGATTTGGAACATTGGGAGAAACGGGACAAGGAGCTGGTGAGTATCAAGGTGTCCAGAAAGAAATTGATGTTTTATTAGGAACATTCGCAAAATCTATGGCTAGTATCGGCGCTTTTGTTTGTGCCAATTCAGATGTAATAGAATATTTAGCTTACAACATGCGATCGCAAATATTTGCAAAATCATTACCAATGCCATTAGTGGTTGGAGCAATTAAGCGTTTGGAATTACTAAAAGACCCCATTCATAAAAATGCACTTTGGAAAATTGCCGATGCTTTACAAAAAGGCCTCAGAGAAGCAGGTTTTAATTTAGGCAATACCAACTCTTGTGTTACACCGGTCATGCTTTCCGGTACGCTTGGGGAGGCTACTAAACTTACTTTTGATCTTCGGGAAAAATACGGTTTGTTCTGTTCAATAGTAACCTACCCCGTAGTGCCTAAAGGAATGATTTTATTGCGTTTGATTCCTACGGCGGTTCATACGCTTGAAGATGTGAGCTATACCATAGAAACCTTTAAGGCAATCAAACAAAAGCTGGAGAATGGCGAATACCATTCTGATGAATTGTTAAATGCGAATGCTTAACCATTGATTCTCTCAAGAATCGACTACTTTATTTCCAATAACAGTCTAGTTAAAGACACGGCTTAAAGAAATTTTTTCAAGATACTTAATCGAAGCATTTTGTTTACTTCGCAAATCGAAGCGTACTTTATAGAACAACTTTAAAGTTGATTCAATACAAGTCATAGAAGCCACTTGACACCCATAGCAATAAATGGATTGTCTATTTTAAATGCTTCCGATTAAGACAACCGGTTATTCCATCAATACACACTGTCTTAAACAAAAAAGACCCGACAAGTCGGGTCTTTAAACGGCATTAAGCCTTAATGAATTCAAGAAAGATTAGAAACTGATTTTCAAACCAATACTAATTCCAACACTTCCTAATCCAACCTTAGATTTTAGTTCGTCTCGTGGGCTGGTATCCGATTGATTTGGATTTGCCCCTGTATTCGATGAAGCTGTAATTTCATCGACATAATTTGTTTGAAGTTGATAAACAGTTGAACCAGTAAGATAATCAGTAGTAGTAGTACCTGAAGGATCAGTCGCAGTTCCTGTAGAACCAGTTATCACTAGTGAACTTGGCGCCAAAGACATGTTGTTCATGTTCATTTCAGCGAACAAAGACATGTTATCACTCAAACTGTATGACGCACCAATTGCGCCTGAAAATCCAAATCCTATTCCACCACTCCATTCAAGTGTGGTCACATCCTCATACGTGCCTGTATTAGTACCATCCGAATAAGATCCTGTTTCTGTACTTGTCGCCATCGCTTTTCCAAAGCCTAGCATTACACCAAATTTGGCATAAGGTCTGATTTTATCTCCATTACCCACAAGAACGAATGAAGGATTGATTCTTAATAAATTTGCTGACATTGCATCCGTATCTTTACCATTGATAGTCGTTGTAATGGAACCTCCACCTCCAGAACCAGCAACAGTATTGGTTTCATTTTCTTCACTAGTTGTAATAAATTGACGACCGATCAAATAATTAACACCCAATTCTGCACCGAAGTTTTCATTAAACATGTAACCAAATCCAGCTCCAAAATTGATTCCACTACCAAGTGATCCAAAAACCGCTGTTTCCGTGTCTTGTGTGGTCACTCCATCAACCTCAGATAACATAGAGTTAGTTCCTTGCATAGAACCATCTCCGAAGCCAAATCCAGCTCCAACATTAACATATGCACCTTGTGCACTCGCATTGCTAGACAATAGTCCAACAACTAAAAAACTCATTAGTAAGTACGTGTAATTCTTTTTCATTTTCTAAATATTTTGAGCGAAAATAGTAAAATCATTTAATTCATGCAATAGCAAGCGCATTAGAATTAATTCACATTGAACTGTTAAAATCCAATGAATGAAGAACGATTAGTTCCTTTTTTTTCTTGAAATAAAGACTATCCAATTAAACATCCATAGAATCTTACAAATGCATGTAAGAAATTAACAAACATTAAAAATAAAAAGCCTGACAAAAATGCCAGGCTTTCTGGGTGGAAGACGGGGTTTGTTACCTCACTTACGCTCGTGAACCCTAGTACTTCTGTTGAGCCTTCAAAGACTAAGCTCAATCGCCTTGCGATTGTACGCTTTTTTTGTTTTACTCTTTCGCTCGAATGAATTCGGCTCGGACTAAAAAAAAAGCTCGATACTTTCGTATCGAGCTTTGTCTTTGGGTGGAAGACGGGGTTCGAACCCGCGACCCTCGGTACCACAAACCGATACTCTAACCAGCTGAGCTACATCCACCATTTTACCTCCGAAAAATGGAGAGCGCAAATATATAAATTTTTCTACATGACTTTTATTTGGAATAAAAATTTCAACTTTACGTTTTATATCTTTCAAAGAACGGCATGAAGCTTACAGAAATTGCAAAAAAAGGATCCCTGTCTCTTTTACTCCAGTTTACGGGGTTAGCTGTAAGTTTAGTACTTAATCTGTATATGACCAATGTTGCCGGTAAAGAAGCCTATAACGTTTACGTAGTTTCTTTTTCTTGGATTACTTTTCTTGCACACATGGGCTTAATTGGATACGATGTCCTCTTAACGCGCGAAATCAGTAACCCCAACAATTCAGAAGAATTGAAAAGCGCTTTGCTATCACGGTCCATTAATTACGCCTTATTGATTTCATTTTTTCTGGGCAGTCTTCTGATATTAGGAACAATCCTTTTTGTGACCGACGACACACTCAAACTAGCGTTAATACTTTCTGCTGCTGCGGTACCTTTTTTTTCACTTTTACTATTACTGAAAGCATACTTAATCGGCAAGAAAAGAAATGACCTGGCTATTGTTTGTGAGAAATTGATTCGACCCGGTATTTTCATCTTTGCAATCGCAACTATAATTGGTGTAATTGGCAGCCTCTCCATTGCATGGATTATTCTTATCAATACCGGCGCAATATTTACCGCATTGATGACCGCAATTATCATTAGCAAAATCAAATTGAACGATAAAAAAACCAGTGTACAGGTTGATGATAAATATAAAAAAGCAGCCTGGACATTTTTCTTCCTGTCTTTTGTTGCCATGACCAATAACTTAGCAGATGTCTTAATGTTGGGATTTTGGCCAAATACAGTCTCTGAAGTCGGAACTTATAAAATTGATCTGAACCTGACTAATTTTATTGCGATGCCTCTCTTAACGCTTAATGCTGTTTTTGCCCCCTATTTTGTAGAATATTTTAACGATCCTTCCAAATCAAACAATCTGATTGCTATCAAGAATTTACTTCGAATCGTGTTTGCCTTCGGTTTAGTTCTATGTATTGCCTTTACACTAAAGCCAGACTTTTTCCTGAATTTCTTTGGTCAAGATTACTTGTTAGGAGCTACACCGCTTGTTGTTTTAAGCTTTGGCCAATTATTCAATGTATTCATGGGACCCGTGGGTAATGCACTGAATATGGCAAATGCTCAACAATCCGTTTTCAAAATATCAGCATTCACTTTATGCATAAATTTGCTGTTGAACCTGGTTTTAATCCCTTATTACGGACTGCTTGGAGCTTCTGCGGCTACGGTAATCACTTTAGCCATTTGGAACTTACTACTCGCCTACCAGCTTAAGAATAAATTTGGAATCAATGTTACCATAATATGAATACTTTGAGCAACATATTGAATTTCGCCATTGTAGGAGCTCCCAAGTGCGGAACCACCTCACTTTTCGCTAGTTTAAGTGAGCGGTCGGAAATTTCGTTTCTCGGAAAAGATTCTCATTTATTAGGACAAGACCTGGAATTATCAAATAGAGATTCCTCTTTTAACAACGGCTGATGCAACAGGTTCAGCAGAAGAACAAATATGGCCTGAGGAAAATGAGATTGATATTGCATTTGATGAATTATTCGAATTGAAGGCCCTACGAAACAAA
>CAJQPO010000115.1 GCA_905480225.1 uncultured Flavobacteriales bacterium
AGGTAGATGTTTCATTGGACCAAGCGATACCGTGTGGCTTAATTTTGAATGAACTCATTTCTAACGCTTTAAAATATGCATTTGTCGGAGACAAAAATGATGGAACGCTTAAAATAATGCTATCAGAAAAAGGGGAAGAAATTTTTATTACGGTTGAAGATAATGGCGTTGGCATTCCGGGAGAACTAGATGTTGAAAACACAGACTCTTTAGGTTTGCAGCTGGTTTTCACGTTGATAGAGCAACTGGAGGGAACAATAAATCTGGACACAAAAACAGGAACAAAATATTTAATTACATTTGCTAAGCAACCTTAAATGACAACAGCATTATGCCAAAAGCCACAGTTCTCGTTGTAGAAGACGAGTCCATTGTTTCAAAAGACATTCAATACAGTCTGAAAAAGTTGGGCTATGAGGTTATCGGCTCCTCTGCAACAGGCGCAAAAGCAATTGAACTTGCCCTAGAATTAAAACCAAACATTGTTTTAATGGACATTATGTTAAAGGGAGACATTAATGGTATTGAGGCTTCCGCAGAAATCAAGAAGTCGTTAAATATTCCAATAATATTTTTAACAGCATATGCGGATGAAAACACGCTAGAAAAAGCAAAAATAACAGAGCCCTACGCTTACATTTTAAAGCCATTTAAGGAGATAGATCTTCACACCTCTATAGAGATGGCATTGTACAAGCACGGAAAGGAGCTGGAAGTTATAAAAGAGCGTGACTTTTTATATAACATTGTAGAAAACAAAGAGTCTAACGAGTTTATTTTTGTCAAGTCGAATTCTAAACTTATTAAACTTTACAACAAAGACATATACTTCGTTGAGGCATTGAAGGATTATGTAGTAATTAACACGCTAAATAGTCGATACACGATTCACTCAACGATGAAGGAAATCGAAAAAAAATTACCAGACAATCAGTTTGTCCGCGTGCACAGGTCTTTTATTATTAGAACAGACAAAATTGCACAAATCGAACAGCCGAACATCATTCTGGAAAATGACAAACGAATTATTCCAGTCGGAGGCTCTTACAAAGAGATGCTAGTCAAAAAGTTAAATTTAATCTAAAGCGAGACAGCCGCTAGTCGTTTATCAAGACAAAATCAAGTTGCTTCTTCAATAAGTCGGCCCCCTTGACTTCTATGAGAACCTCATCGCCAAGACCGAACTCTTTTCCATACCGACTTCCCACTAACTGTAAGGATTCTTGGTTGAAAAAGTAATGATCATCGGTCATGGAACGAATATGAACCAAGCCTTCGCATTTGTTGTTATGGAGCTCAATAAAAATACCCCACTCCGTTACACCACTAATTCGGCCAGGCAAAACGCTTCCAACTTTATCCAGCATGTATTTTACTTGCATGAATTTAATGGATGCCCTTTCTGCGTCTGTGGCTTGCTTTTCTGTTCCGGAAACGTGTTTGCACTGGGAATCAATTAATGCTTCATTTCCCTTGGGTAAAGAGTTTAGTTGATTATAAAGAAGCCTGTGAACCAATAGGTCAGCATACCTTCGAATAGGTGATGTAAAATGCGAGTAATAGGAAAACCCCAAACCGTAGTGACCAATATTATCTCCAGTGTAAACCGCCTTCGCCATAGATTTTATGGCCATGGGGCTTATTAAGGCGTGATCTCCTCTTTTTTTTGCGGCTCGCAAAAGGTTGTTTAAAGCAAAAGATACGGGCTTATTTTTTACCAGCTCTAGCCGATATCCGAAACGACTAATGTAGATTTTTAAGTCTTCAAGCCGCTCCTCGCTAGGCTTGTCGTGCACCCGGTAAACAAAAGGAGTTTTTGCCCTATTCTTAACCGGTTTTCCAATAAACTCCGCAACCTTCTTGTTTGCTAAGAGCATGAATTCTTCAATAAGCTTATTGGCATCCAAACTTATTTTTTGATAAACCTCAATAGGGTGTCCAGCGTCATTTAACCTAAACTTTGTTTCTTCACTTTCAATTTCAAGTGCTCCCGCATTAATCCTTTTCTGTCGTAATTTTTTCGCTAAAGAATCCAGCACTTTTATTTCTTCGGCCAAATCCCCTTTCCCCGATTCTATTCTTGACTGGGCATCTTCATAGGAAAAGCGACGATCAGAATGTATAATCGTTTTGCCAAACCATTCTTTTTTAATATTTCCGCTTCCGTCGATTTCAAAAACAGCTGAAAACGTATACTTGTCTTCGTTTGGTCGCAAAGAGCACAGACCATTTGATAAAACTTCTGGCAACATTGGTACAACGCGGTCAACAAGGTATACCGAATTTCCCCTATTAAAAGCTTCGTCATCAAGAGGTGTACCTGGTAAAACATAATGAGACACGTCCGCAATATGAACCCCAACCTCCCACAAATTGGGCTCAACCAGTCTAATAGAAAGGGCGTCATCGAAGTCTTTAGCATCTTCCGGATCTATCGTAAATGTTAGTACTTTTCTAAAGTCTCGCCTTTTTTTAATTTCATCATTACGGAACTCTCCCGAAATGTTGTTTGCAGCAGACTCTATGGCTTCGGGAAAGGCATACGGAAGATTATATTGAGAGAGTATAGAATGTATTTCCGCATCGTTTTCCCCAGGCCTCCCCAGCACCCTTAAAACTTCTCCAAATGGGTTTTTTTTCCCCTTCGGCCAGCTCTTTATTTGTGCAATCACTTTATCGCCTTGCTTGGCTCCGCTTAGGTTTGAAAGGTCAATGTAAAAGTCAACCGGGATTTTTTGATTATCAGGCATAAAAAAAGCATATTTCTGGCTTTTTTGAATAGTCCCAGCATATTCAACCTGATTCCGCTTTAATATTTCAACAACTTCGCCAAGAGTTTTAGCACCTCGTTTTTTATTTTTTAGTCGAACCCGCACCGTGTCGCCATCAAAAGCATGGTTTAAGTCTTGCTGCTTAATCAGCACGTCTTTTTCAAGATCTTCAGAGATTAAATATGCATCACCTCTCTGAGTGCCGTCAAGTCTTCCCGAGAGCAGAGCTCCTTTGTTGCTGAGCCTGTACTTGCCGCGCTGAACTTCTTTAATTACCCCTTCGGAGCTTAAGCTATCGAGCAACGAAAGCACCACTTTTCTTGTTGGATCGTCTTTAATGGTTAAAATCGATGCAATTTGTTTGTAGTTAAAGGTCTTTGTTGGCGCTCCCTTGAAAAGTTTAATAATTCCCTCTTTGAGAACTTTAGATAAAATATTATTTGATTGATGTTCCTTCACATCGGCTAAAGTAAACAATGCTAGACGCAAAAGAAACAGAATTGAATAAAGGCGCACACTTTAATGTAGATTCTTTTGAAAATAAGATTGAAGGTTAATTTTTATGATCAGGCTCCTTTTTCAAATGCGTCGTTCCGTAGAACGACTAAAAACAAATCTTTTGAAGCTTTTCAATGTTGATTCTTCCGTTTTTTGTTTTGTACGCGTTTCAATAAGCGAACCGCTAACGTTATGAATAGAACTGGGAATAAAGACGACCAAAGACCTAATCCAGCGAGAAAAAGAGCTTGACAGAACGCGCTGGGAAAATGAATAAAAAAGGACCCAACAAGAATAAAAATGCAATTACTATATTACACGTTCAACAAAAAAGTGCTCAAATGGGCCAGGCTGATTACTTTATCAAATCAAAAACCATTAATTTTGTAGTAATTCCCAAAAAATGTAAACGACATGTTAAATGAAAAAATAGAAATATCGCTCAACGCACAAATTAAAATGGAAGCCCAGTCTTCCCAGTTTTATTTAGCAATGGCCTCCTGGGCTGAAACGGAAGGCTTGACTGGTACGGCAAAGTTCTTGTATACACACTCGGATGAAGAAAGGGAGCACATGTTAAAATTAGTGAAGTTTGTTAACGAAAGAGGTGGCAGGGCGCATATCCCAGACTTAGACGCACCGCCATCTACTTTTGACTCGGTTACGGAGATTTTTAAAATGCTTTTACAGCACGAGGTGAATGTTACAGCCAGCATTAATGAAGTGGTTGATATTTGCTTATCGGAAAAAGACTACACTACGCACAACTTTATGCAGTGGTATGTCGCAGAACAATTGGAAGAGGAAGCGCTTGCAAGAAACATTATGGACAAACTTCAAATGATAGGAAACGAAAAGTCAGGTCTCTACCTTTTTGATAGAGACCTTGAACAAATGGCCCCAGCAGAGCAGAACAAGGAGTAGGATTTTTGAAAACACTTTTATATATAATATTTGCCGTTTTTTTTCTGGCCTCACCGGCCGTGGCTACTTATGGGCAAAAAGGCGCAAAAAGCAAAAAGCTTCTCGCGGATAAAAGAAAAAATAAATCAAAGAAACCCCCCCAAAAAAACGAGTACAGGTTTAAGCAATATGAAAAGACATCGAAAAAAGAAAAAGATGCCTTTGGTCGTAAATCGAACTTCAACACCTATGGAAAAAAGGCTGATAAAAAGGTAGCGAAAAAGAAGAGAAAAAACGCAACTGCTGCATTTAGCTCAAAAAGCAAAAAGAAAAAAAGGAAAAGCTCTGTAAGAGCATCAAAAGGAAAGATTCAAGAGGAAGACCCTTTTAGACCTCGCCAAAAAAACAGGGGGCTGGCTGGCCAAAAAAAGAAAAAAGACAGAGACGCTTTTCGGTTTTCAAATCGGAAACAAGAAAAGAAGAAAGCAAAGAATCGAAGAGACAAAAATAAAACGCCGAGGCTTGGCCTTCAAAACAAGCAACCAGATAAAGTAAAGAGAAACAAAAAAAAGATAGACTAGTTTGGCACGGAAAATGGTTTCCATAAAGTTCCCTTGGCGAAATTTTAATAAGGACAAGATTTAAAAAAAATCAAAAAGCCTTATATTGCGGAGCCCTAAACTATATTTGATAAAACTTTGTAAAAAGTGAAATTTAAGAAATTCATAATTCTGGCCGTTTTAATTATAATTGTTCCGAGTACAATCGTGGCGCAATTAAGTAACGCGAAAAAGGCGAGAGCAATGCAAAAGGCAGTGTATTTCTGGAATTTTGCTCAAGGTTGCGATTGGCCCGACGAACATAGGTCGGGGAATTTTGTAATTGGAATTTATGGTGACAACGAGCTTTACACGGCGCTGATAAAGGGCTATTCGTCTCTCAAGAGAGGATCCCAACCATTCAAAATCGTTGAAATTAAAGAGGCTGGCGAAATCGATGGGTGCCACATGCTTTATGTGGATGAGGCAAAAAAGTATGTTTTGGAGTCAAAAAGGAAAGTTCTAAAGTCAAGTGCTACTTTAATAATAACGAACCAAAAGGGGATACTGAACGAAGGCTCAATGATTAATTTTGTTTACCCAACCCCCCTAACAGAATTCGAGGTAAGCAAATCAAATGCATCAAAAAGTAAGCTAGTAATTGGAAAAGACATTTCCAGTATGGCCGTAGCTGTGAGATAAATGAAACAATTCTTACACATAGCATTTCTTTTGGTTGTGGCATCGAATGTCACTGCCCAGCGCACACATTGGGAGCAAGCGGTTTTATGCTACCAAGAAGACAGCTTAATTTGCGCTTCTGAAAAGATTGACTTAGCAATAAAAGACAGCAACGAAGTTAAGGACCCTTACACATGGCACGTTAGAGCATTTATTTATCGAGAAATATCCAAGAGGTCTAGTGATGAGAATGAGAAAAATCTAGCTAGGGACAAATCTGTAGAGGCTTTTACTAAATCACTATCGCTTGACAAATTAGACGAACAAAAACTCAAGACAAACAACATTAAAGGACTAGAAGCAATCGCTACTGGACTTTACAATGAAGGAGTTACATGGCTTCAAAGGTTTGAAGTGGAAAAAGGGATAGAGTTTTTAGAAAAGCACAACAAAACCCTAAGGATTATAGATGACAATTATTTTATTGTAGAAAGAGAAGTTTCAATTAAAAGGGCCGCCGCGGCGATTCTAACTGATCGGTACAACGACGACAACGAAGGAAACAGCGATGCGTTTGATAAGGCGATTGAATACTATAATGACATATTAGCGGTTGACTCTAACGACTTTAAAACGAATTTAAATATTGGAGTACTTTATCACAACAAAGGAATTAACCTTTTAACTGGAACGAGGTTGGATTTAACATTGCCTGAGATTATGCAACTACAAAAAGATCACGTGTTTTACATGCAGAAATCACTGCAGTATATGACTAAAGCATATCAGACAAACGAAAATCATCCAGGAGTAATACGAGCGCTAGCCGGGGCTTACTATTCTTTGCATGACGATGAAAAACACGAATTTTATAATCAAAAGTTGATTAAATTAGAAGGAACAGAAGGTAACGATTAGGAATCTGTTAGCTAGAAACTCCGATTAGAATAATGAGATTTACAATTGGCAGAAAAATGGGGGTTGGTTTTGGAATACTTCTAATCCTTGTCGTTGGCGTTTTTGTGATAACATACAACACAACTAAAACGAGCCTCAACACCCTTTCAGAAGGTATAAATCAAAACGAGTTTATCAAGACTTACTCTTCCCCAACACTGTCAAATCTGCAGCGATTAAGGGACAACATTGAGGAGTCTAAGAATTTAATTAAGAGATGGGCAACGGCCCCAACTTATACCGAACACCCAGACAAGCGACGCTTCATAAAGATCAAAGACACTATTTTACCAATGGATATTGAACGAAAAATATCCGAGAACAGAGACAGCCTAAACGTAAAAGTGCAAGATTCTATAGATGCGGTTTTTCAGGAGATACACTTGTTGTTTGCCATGTATGAAGACATACAAAACCTGTTTCCAAACTTAGCGAGCTATGATAACGTCTTCAACAACATGCAAGCTAGGCTTCTCATTGCGCCCGATGGTGTCATGCTATCAAAGGCGAAAAAAGTTAGCAGATCGCTGGACCAACTAATTGCAGCAGTAAAAGAAGACAATGAAAGAAGAACCCTAGACATGAACACCGCTTTTGGCCAGGCAGAGCTTAAAAGTAAAGCACTAATTAATTTAATTTTATACTCGGCAATTCTGCTATTTATTATTGGAACCATTGTTGCTCTTTTAACTACAAGGTCAATTACAAAGCCGGTCAGAGAGCTGAAAGGAATGCTTTTAAAGCTTGGCAGAGGAATTATCCCCGAAAAAGAAATCCAACCAAGCAAAGACGAGATTGGCGACATGTCGGTTGCAATGAATAAGTTAGTTGTAGGAATTAATCACACCACAGAATTTGCGCATCATGTCGGGCAAAGTAATTTTAATTATGATTATCAGCCACTATCAGAAGAAGACACATTGGGGCACGCATTAATGCGAATGAGGGATGATTTGGCTGAGAATGAACGAATATTGGAGCAAAAGGTAATTGAAAGAACAGAGGAGGTTGTCAGGCAAAAAGGAGAGCTGGAACAACAAAAAATGAGGATAGAAGAATTGTACAAGGATGTAACAGACTCTATCAAATACGCCAAGCGTCTGCAGGATTCCATTCTACCGCCAGATTCGCAGATTAAGAAGTTGTTGCCAGAATCTTTCGTTTTATTTAAACCAAAAGACATTGTTTCTGGAGATTTTTATTGGATGGAGGAGACCAATGGTAAAATTCATTTAGCTGCTGTTGATTGCACTGGCCATGGAGTTCCCGGCGCTTTTATGTCGCTGGTGGGTGCTAACGCCTTGGATATTGCCGTACAAGGAAAAGACACGAACACCCCAGCAGAAATTTTAAACGAATTAAATAGAATCACATCAGAGTCATTAAATAAATCGGAAGCAAACTCGAAAGTCCGGGACGGTATGGACTTAGCTATGGTATCTTTTTCAAAGGATTTTAAATCAATGGAATATGCCGGAGCAAACAACCCGCTTTACCAAATTCGCGGGGAAGAAGTCATGCAAACCAAAGCGGACAAATTCGCTATTGGTAGTTTTAAGCATGGAGAAATGCACTATACCAACCACAAAATAGAGATAGAAACTGGAGACATGATTTATCTTTTTTCCGACGGCTATGCAGACCAGTTTGGAGGTGTAAAGGGTAAAAAATTTATGTACAGGCAATTTAGGGATACACTATTGTCGATAAAACATTTGCCCCTTCAAGAGCAAAATGAAATATTGAATGAGAAAATAGAGACGTGGCGCGGCAATTATGAACAAATTGATGACATCCTAATTATTGGAATCAGGGTATAAGGAAGATTTCTAAAGAGGACGCCTTAACCGCCTTCAAAAAAGTCAAAACGCAGATGATCATTTTAACAGAACCAATCAAAGTAGAATAGAAAATCTATACGAACTTCAGGAGCGTCTTAGTCAAGATGCCATTACTTAAAGAAAATAATACACTAACTTAGAAGTATCACCCGTTCCGTCATGTGGTGATTTGAAAAATGAAAACATATTTAACCCTCTTCGTAACGCTAATTATTTCCGCTGCTTTATTTGGTCAGTCGAGAAGCATACGATTTGACAACTACACAAACGAAGATGGCCTCGCGCAAAGCTCTGTTAATGCCATTATTCAAGATAACCAAGGCTATATCTGGTTAGGAACACAAGAAGGGCTGCATAAATTTGATGGCTATTCATTCGAAATATTTAAACACGACCCAGAGGATATAAATTCGCTGTCAAACAGCTACATTAAGAACATCGCACAAGATAATAATGGCATTTTTTGGGTCGGAACGGAAAGTGGAGGAGTCAACCTATTCGACCCAAAAACGGAAAAATTTAAACGTTTCAAAGAGCATGACATTTTAGCTCGAGGGCAGATTAAGGCGTTGGCGATAGACAAGGAAAATAATGTTTGGATTGGATCCAGTCAAAAAGGCCTGATTAAATACCAAGCGAAAGATTCAACAGTTGTTGAATATGGCCACGAGCAAGGAATCGGAGCGACAACGATAAACAAAATAATCATTAACAAAAGGGGGGACATATTAGTGGGCTCTCAGGGAAAAGGCCTTTTTATTTTACAAAAAAATCACAAGACGTTTGACAATTTTCAGGTTGACAAAAAAGACAAAGGCTCAATCCCTGGAAATTTAGTAAATGACATTTTTCAAGATAATCAAAACAGAACTTGGATTGCCACAGACAAGGGCCTTAGTCAGTTTAATGGAAACTCATTTGTAAATTATAGTGTTGAAGACGGGTTGACTAGCCAAAATATTAAAGTTGTTTTTTCAGACAATTCAGGTATTGTTTGGTGCGGATATGAAGGAAAAGGCCTAGACCAGGTAAATTTTAATAAACAACGCTTGGTTGTCAATAATTTTTCAAATAATGATTTCGATAAAACAAGTCTGAGTCACCAAATAGTTTATTCAATGCTTGAAGACCAAACGGGCTCTATTTGGGTAGGAACAAGCGGTGGAGTAAGTAAATTTGACCCACTAAAACAAGCATTTGAACACATTAAAGATGATTTTGGGGCGGATGGCTTATTGGACGATAACATTTGGACCATCAAGAAAGACGAGGAAGGAATATTATGGGTGGGAACCAGAGAGGGGATATCAAGAATAGATCGCGAGAACTTCTTGGTTAACAATTATCAATTTAAGGGTAGTAACCCCAATGACCCGAATAACAACAGTATTAATGCAATTGAATTTGGGGAGGACGGCACAATTTGGGCTGGTTCGATAGACGGGCTTTACAAGCTGCAGCTTTCAGAAGATTTAACATCGGCATGGTATGTTCCGGTATCATTCAGAAAAGATAAATTTTCTTATAATCGCGTTTATGAGATGGTCAAGGACGGAGAGTTTCTTTGGTTAGCGTGCCGTGAAGGGCTGGGCCGATACAATACAAAAACAGGAGACGCACAATTTTTTGAACACAGTATAGATGAGCCAAATTCTTTGCCTTCGGATATTTGCAGATCAATTATGATTGACTCCAAGCACAATTATTGGATTGCAACTGAAGAAGGGCTGTGCAAACTCAACGTAATAAAAGAGGGCGACAAGGAAGAGTTTGTGTTCAAAACATTCAAGCACAATCCTTCGGACCCTGGATCAATTAGCTCTGATTTAATTCTGTCTATGTGGGAAGAACCGAATGGAGTTTTGTGGATTGGCACCTATGGGGGAGGGTTAAATAAGTTAGACCCCGTTACCAAAAGATTCAAAGCTTATACTGAAAAAGACGGATTGTCAAACAACGCTGTGTACGGTGTAATTGGGGGGGAGAAGGGTTCAATTTGGATGACCACTAATTTAGGCGTTAGCCGACTGGAAATAGCCAACGAGGTGTTTACAATCTATTTGATTTCAGACGGCTTACAAAGTAACGAATTTAACACTGGAGCCTATCATCGATCTGAAAATGGAGAGTTGTTTTTTGGCGGAATTAATGGCTTCAACGCATTTTATCCAAAGGATATTCAAGAGAATAAAACACCTCCAAAGATGACGATAACTGACGTAATGTTATTCAATAAATTGTTGGTGCCTAGCGAGAATGGGATATTAAATAACGCTCCATGTTTTACAGAAGAAATCGTATTAGACTACACCCAATCAAATATAACAATTAGGTATGCAGCGCTGCACTATACGCAGTCTGAGGGCAATCAGTATAAGTATATTTTGGAAGGAGACGAGGATGAACTCAACGAGGTTGGAAATCGAAGAGAGGCGCACTATACACACCTTGCGCCTGGAGACTATACGTTTAAAGTTTACGGGTCCAATTCAGATGGAATATGGTCTAATTCCCCAGCGACAATTAGAATCATTGTTACGCCGCCTTTTTGGCAAACCTGGTGGTTTAGAGGACTGCTTATAGTTGCGGTTATTGGCCTCATCGTAGCATTGCAAAGATGGAAGATAAACTCTATTAAAGTTCAGAAAGAAACGCTCGCTCGACTAGTAGAGCTTAGAACCAGAACCGTCACAGAGCAAAAGGAAAAGATCGAAGAGCAAAAGCGGAGCTTAGAAAAGCAAAAAGAGCTGATGGAGCTTGAAAAAAACAAGGCTGACAAGTTGCTTGCAAATATTCTTCCCGGAGAAACAGCAGAGGAGTTAAAAAACAAAGGGAAGGCAAGAACAAGAAATTATCGCCGGGTATCCGTTATTTTCACGGACTTTGTTGGCTTTACTACGCACGCAGAAGATTTTAGGCCGCAAGAATTAGTGCGAATTTTGGACAACTATTTCAAAGAGTTTGACAAGATTGTTGAGGCAAACCATGTTGAGAAAATCAAAACCATTGGAGACGCATACATGGCTGCAGGCGGCATTCCACTAAGAGACAAAGAGAATCCAATTAATACCGTAATTGCAGGACTGCAAATACAGCATTATGTTAAAAAGAATAGACAGGAGGCCATTGATGCTGATAAGCCATCTGAAGGTTGGCAGTTGAGAGTTGGGATTCATACAGGGGAAGTTATCGCAGGCGTAATTGGAACTAAAAGAATCGCCTATGACATTTGGGGTAACTCAGTAAATGTTGCCGCACGAATGGAACAAAGTGGAGAGGTGGGGAAAGTGAACGTGTCTGGTAAGACGTTTGAATTTATTGAACCCTATTTTGATTGCACATATCGGGGTAAAATTCCAGCAAAGAACAAGGGCCACATTGATATGTATTTCATTGAAAGGATAAAACCACACCTTTCTGAAAATGAGGACGGCATTACACCAAATCGCCGCTTTTGGGAGTACGTTAATCTGCACGTTTATAGTTCCATTAACTATCAAAAAGCGGAAAGACACATCATGAAAATCCTGAAACAAAAGCTATCACCTAAATTGTATTATCACGGCATTCACCACACCTATGATGTGGTGAAAGCGGCGGAAAGAATTGCAGTTATGGAGGGTGTTTTAGACGAAGACATTTTTGTATTAAAATCGGCGGCAACGTACCACGACGCTGGTTTTGTTGAGCAATATGATGCGAACGAACCAATTGGAGCAAGGATGGCGGCAGAAATTCTCCCAAAATATGGCTATACAGAAACTCAGGTGGAAGATGTGTTTAAGTTAATTTACGCGACAATAATACCGCACAACCCAAAATCAAAACTAGAAGAGATTATCTGTGATGCAGACCTTGACTACCTAGGGCGAGACGACTTTCACCAGATTTCAGATACGCTTAGAGTAGAGTTGCGTGAGCACGGCAAAATAAATTCAGATAGACTGTGGGACGAAATACAAGTGAAGTTTTTAACTATGCACAAATACTTTACAAAAAGTGCAATCCAACTTCGCCAAGAAAAGAAGACGAAGAACTTACAGGACATAAAGAATCGCTTAGAGGAAAATAATTATAAAGACTAAACCGCTATTGATTTGAGTAAACAACACAGGCCTTACTAACAGTCAAGCAAAATTAGTGATCTAACACTATTCAATTTTTTTATATATTTCAACATGAAAATTAATTTAACACCGGCAGTAATTGCCTTTTCAACAATATTGCTAACCTGTTGTGCTTCAAAACCAGAAGACATGAATGTAACTGATTTGGAAACACCATGCGACTATGTTGTCGCCTACGAAAAAGTATTGGACGACATTATATTACTAGAAAATAAGGAAGAAGATTTAAGTGAAGACGAGTTAAATAGAAGCGAGTTGTTGCGAGAAAAATTATCTGAGATTAAAGAACAAGCTGAAACCCAAGACATATCAGAAAAAGCGGCTAGGAAGTGTCCTAATTTTAAAAGTGTTCGAAAAAAATTCAAGAAAATTTAAAGCGCAAAAAACAAAGGTCAATATGACCATTTTGTTATTTACAACTTTCCAATCTACTGGAATCCGTGAGCTTACAAGATTAAATTAAAAGACTATATCGTCAACTTTATCTGAGCAACAAGAACATACCAGATTAAAAATAGGGCAGCCTATTCGATCGCTATTGATGTTGCGTTGTTGCTTTTTTGATTCCTTGTGGCAGCAGCATTAGCAACAGGTTTTCAAAAGTTAATTTTAGGAGTTTCTATCTAGAAAAAACCGTTCCTCCAGCCACTCCGGAGTCTTTCGCATTGACAGCCATAACAGGGATTTCTTCAGCATTGGTAATCATTGCTTGCTCGTGTTTTCCACCAAAGATTCCAACCCCTTCATTCATGATAACGATTAAGTCTGCGTCAACTTCTTTAGAATAAGCCAATACTTGCTCATCAAAATGGCCTGATTTCTCAGCCACCTTCGTATCGTGCTGTATGCCCCTTCCGGATAGATACTTGTGCGCGAAAATGATATTATTTTTTACTTTTTGAGCGTCGCTTTCTACCCTGTCTGCGAAAATATGTACTCTAGAAGAAAAATATTTCGCCATGTCAGCTACGGTTTCTAGTTTTTGTTTCGAGTGCAGACCCAAATCCATTGGGACAACAATGTCGTCATAACCCGAACTTTTAATTCCTTTGGTTTGTACAACGATAAAAGGAATTTTCGAGCTGGTAATAACTTTTAGTGCATGGCTACCAGTAAGTTTTTGCCACCCTTTGGCTCCGTGCGTACCCATAATGATCAAAACAGCACTTTCTTCAGCAGCGGTTTGAGCAATATCTTCGAATATATTTCCGATTCGAACGGCGGTAGAAACGCTCACGCTGGAATTTGAATCAGCAATTATTTTAGCTTCAGCAGCAAGTTTTTCTTTAGCGTCATGCACCTCTTCAGCATCACTAACAACGTTTAACAAAACAACCGAAGCATCAATTGTTTCCGCTAGTTTAGCTGCGTGCTCCATAGCTACTTTTGATACTTCAGTAAAGTCAACAGGTACTAATAAACTTCTCAAACTCATAACACTTGAAATTTTGGATACAAAGGTAATTAAATAATTAATCGAATTCCCTAATCTAATTCAGGAAACACATAAAGATAAAAAAGATTAGTCTTTAACGGATGACATACAGAAAGAAACAAGAACACGGTTGAATTGCGATTAGGATTAATGGGTCTAATTGATTGCGGATAAAAGTTAGCGTATAAATAAAATTGACGAAATCAATTATAGAGATTGAATAAGTTTCTTATTATATTGTTGTATTCTTTTGTAGATTTTAAATACACCTAAATGAGACCGCTTTCCCCAAAATATGTGTTTTCACTCTTTGAAGACCTCAAGGATCACGAAATTCTTATGTGTTATTTTGGTAACATTTCATTTAAGATATCTAATCACCTCATCAACACATTCAAAGAGAACCTGAATTCGGAAGAAATGGGCCGACTCATTTTTAAGAGGGTATACTCTAGTTTCGTGGAGTGCATTGAAAACATTACTAGGCATACTTCTGTAGATGATATTTATGGAGATCGGTTTGGAATTTTAAATGTTTCCCAAAGAAATGGCTTCATTATTATTCATAGTGGAAACATGATAAAAACGGAAGACATTGAAGAGCTTGAGAATCGCATTAAACCAATTAAAAAAAGAAGCCAACAAGAACTAAAAGAGGACTACAGAAGACAGCTCATGGAGGGTACGCTTTCCCCTAAAGGAGGCGCAAGACTTGGCATGCTTCAAATTGCCCTAAACTGCGAGGGAAATTTAGATTACAACTTTCAGGACGTGGATGACACAAAGAAGTTCTTCTTGTTAGAGGTTCGGATAAAGATTAGCTAAATGAAGGCGGCCTTTTCATTATTACTCTGGTTCATGGTGTTGGGCGTTCAGTCACAATCAATAGACGTGTTAAAACAACAGCTCGAGAGCGCCGATGATCAAGAAAAGCCGGGGATAGAAAACGCTATTGCTGAAGCTTATTTTGAAAATAAAAAGTTTAAAAAAGCGACAGAATACGCAAAACAAGCCATTGAGCACGCCAAATCGATAAAAAACGTTAGTGAAGAACTTAGAGGCCTCATAAATGCAGGCAACTCCAGCAAGAAACACAAAAAGTACGATAGGGCTGTAGGATTCTTTGAAAACAGCCTGCCATTGGCATCAAAAGCAAAAAACAGAGCCTTGGTTTTCTATGCTTACGAGTCTATGGGTTATTGTTACACGAGCCTAAAAAAGTATAATCAAGCCATAGCGAGCTATCAAAAAGCAGTGTCTTCATCTGCTAAGAAGGGGGCAGAAAAAGCATCTGTGTATGCGCAAATCGGGTACTGCAATTTTGCTATTTCGGAATTAAAAGAGGCAATATCAAATTATGAAAAAGCAAACGATCTTTATGCACGCGACCCTAGTCCTGGCGCTCAATCAATAATGCTAGTAAACCTGGGTAAGGTTTACGCTCAATATGGAGACTTTGACAAGGCAGTCGCCCGACTAAATACGGCGCGCCAAATAGCAGAAAACAACGGGTTTGATAATACGGTGAAAAGGGTCAATGCTGCTGTTGAGAGTATTGAGCGAAACAAGGCAAATAAAAGCGACCAGCTAACGGACTTTGATCACGACGCAATAGACCAAACCGAAAAATACATTCACAATATTGAGCGCGCCCACGTAAAGTCTCTGAAAGAGATAGAAAACTTGAGTGTCGAAAACCAAATTAAGGAGTTGAAATTATTGAATCAACAAAATGAGCTGATGCTTAAAGAGCAGCAAGCGGAAGCGCAAAAACAAGATTTAGCAAGGCAAAAACTAAAGAGTGCCAAAACCGAGGCAGAATTAAAACAAGTTGAGGCTGTAAATGCACAAAATGCTGCGGAACTAAAGCAAGCGGAAGCTGAATCCGCAAGGACCCTGGCCTGGCTAGTTGCTGTAGGGCTTGCTTCTACACTTATGCTGGCGCTGGTGATTATGTATGTTAGAAACAACAAGAACCTGAAGCTAAAAAATGATCAGATAGCATTACAAAACAAAGAGCTCGATAAAAAGAACACAAACATAACCGACAGTATAAACTATGCTCGAAAAATTCAAAACGCCTTACTAGCAAGCAACCTGGGTTTGAGCGAATCATTTTCAGAACATTTTATTTTTAATCGACCACGAGACATTGTCTCGGGAGATTTTTCATGGTGCGACATTGGCGAAAATGACAGTGTAATCGCATTAGCAGATTGCACAGGGCACGGCGTGCCCGGAGCATTAATGTCCGTTCTAGCAATAAGCAGCCTAGAGAAGATCGTGAAACAATTAGGGACAAGGAACCCCACTGATATTTTAAAGCAATTAAATGATGATTTATATGGCCTTTTTGGAAGTGACAACACAACAAATGGCCAAAAAACAAACCAGAATACCGTTAAAGACGGGATGGACATTGTAGTAATAAATGTCAACCAGACAACCAACATTCTTGAATTTGCTGGTTCAAGGAATTCAATGCTCCGAATTAGTAACGGGGAGCTAACAGAGTTAAAGGGAAGCAAAACACACCTGGGACACGGTAGCGGGCACAAGGAATTTAATTACCAACAATTGCCTCTTTCTAAGGGCGACTTGATTTATCTTTATTCAGATGGTTTTTATGATCAAAAAGGAGGTGAAGACGGGAAAAAATATTACCCAAAGCGATTTAGAGAAATGCTTTTAGAGAACAAAGCAAAAAGCATGACAGAACAAAACGAAACGTATCAAAGCATATTGAAAACTTGGCGGAATGGCCGAGAGCAAGTAGACGATATATTAATTTTAGGAATCAGAATATAGATACATTATGAGAGCACTAAAAATTGAGCAAACAGACACTTCGCCGGAAGTTGTGTTAGAATTAGAGAGTGAAACGTACTTAATTAAAGGAGAAAGCAGACCAGAAAACGTTTCCGAATTTTATGAGCCTATCATGAAATGGATTGAAGACTGGGGCGCCCAATTGTACTATCGAGTGCAGCAATATGGTAAAAAAGAGAACCACGCCGTGAGGTTTTATTTCGAATACTTTAATTCGTCATCTGCTAAATACATCATGGATTTGTTTTTAAAAATAAACGAGATTAATGCAAGCTCTAATATGATCGAAATAAAAATAGAATGGGCTTATGACGCCTTGGACGAAGACATTGAAGAATCAGGAAGAGAATTTGAAGTGCTTACATCGATACAGTTTGATTTTATTCCGATTGAGGAACCTTTATGAAAAATCATGAAGAAACAAAAAAGCTCCCTAAAGAGGGAGCTCTTGCGCTTCTTCTTGGGCTCGAACCAAGGACCCTCTGATTAACAGTCAGATGCTCTAACCAACTGAGCTAAAGAAGCATTGTGCTTGTTTTGCAAGCATTTACAAAACGGACGGCAATATTAAATTATAATTCTCAATTATACAATTATCTTTGCGCCAAAATTTATTGAAGACGAAACATGAGTTTACTTAGCATTGGAACATTGGCATTCGACGCAATCGAAACGCCATTCGGTAAAACCGATAAAATTGTGGGGGGCGCTTGCACCTATATCGCGCTGGCAGCATCTTATTTTGTAGATGAATCTAGAGTAGTGTCTGTAGTTGGGGGAGACTTCCCAAAAAACAGGCTTTCAGATCTTGAGAAAAGAGGTGTGAATCTAGAAGGGCTGCAAATTAAAGAGAATGAGAAATCATTCTTTTGGTCAGGAAAGTACCATACAGACATGAACACTAGAGACACGCTTGTTACCGAGCTAAATGTGCTAGAATCTTTTGATCCTGTTATACCAGAGCCGTATAAAGAGGACACCACATACTTGATGTTGGGTAACTTGGCTCCTGCCGTTCAGCTGCAAGTTCTGGAAAGATTAAGTAACAAGCCTGAACTTGTTGTCCTTGACACCATGAATTTTTGGATGGACATTGCGATGGCAGACCTGAAAAAAGTACTTAAGCACGTGGATGTGCTCACCATCAATGATGAAGAGGCACGGCAACTGTCTGGAGAATATTCGCTGGTTAAGGCTGCGGACGTAATTAGAGAAATGGGCCCC
This sequence comes from uncultured Flavobacteriales bacterium, assembly GCA_905480225.1. Classification (GTDB taxonomy): domain Bacteria; phylum Bacteroidota; class Bacteroidia; order Flavobacteriales_D; family Parvicellaceae; genus UBA10066. Next base: position 17,806 of record CAJQPO010000115.1, read on the forward strand.
AAATATTTAATCATTAAAAAAGGGGAACACGGGGCATTATTGTTTCACGGCTCAGAAGTGTTTTGTGCGCCAGCTTTGCCATTAGCTGATGTATTTGATCCAACCGGAGCTGGAGACACTTTTGCTGGAGGATTTATAGGCCACATTGCAAAAACAAAAGACCATTCTTTCGAAAATATGAAAAGAGCGATTATTTTCGGAAGTGCCTTGGCCTCATTTACCGTCGAAAAATTTGGTACAGAGCGTTTAGAGCATTTAACTCAGGATGAAATTAACAAGAGGGTTGGACAGTTTGTCAAGCTTGCCCATTTTGATATGGAACTTGCGGTCGTTTGATATTAGAGAAAACAAAAAAGCTTCAATCATCGAAGCTTTTTTGTTTTAAAAGATTATTCTGCTTGACGCAGCTTGGTGTATACTTTTATATCCACATCTGGCCAAGTTTTATTTTCGTGTTTTTCAGCACAAGCCTCTGAAATCGCAAGAAACCCGCTGTTTGCGTTTTCACTCCAGGTGGGAATATCTATAGCCCCAGAAAGTTTTACCACAAAATCGTCATCGAACGAAAACGACATAGGTACATCAACAGAGGCAGCTCCCATGGTTACATTAATCACTGCGCTTTCTTCTTCTTCATTGATGCTTTTTATTTCGCCAGAAATTATAGGTGTGTTCATTGTTCCAAACAAGATGTTGGCCAGTTTCCAGTCTCTTACGCTGTCGTTGGAGTTGATGGATTGGGTATAAATTTCAAATGTAACTCCGGTCATTGAGGCAGCCAAGTCAGGACTTGGATTGAAGCCACTGACATTAATGCTGTCAAAGCCGCCACTCACACCTGCTTTGCTTGCTAATTTAAATCCGGTCCACTTAACTTTCGTTGAGCCATGATCATATTCCCAGTTTTTGTCAAGAGATGAATCGCTTTGTTGTGTTGTTATGGTAGTGCTAACCACATCGCTACCGGTATTTTTAGAATCTCCACAAGAGATAATCAGGGTACAGAAACCAACTAATAAGGTGTAATTTAACTTTTTCATAATTCTATTCGAAGTGTATTAATACTTGATTTTTTTCTACAGGAGCGCCTTTGACAACCTCTACGCTTTTTACGATGGCTTGTCCAGGAGACTTTAGTACATTTTCCATTTTCATGGCCTCTAAAATCATTAAAGGGTCACCCGCATTCACAGAATGGCCGGGCCCAACAAGGATTTCTAAGACTAAACCAGGCATTGGAGCCTTTAACAATTTAAGCTGTTTAGAGGCATTTGCACCAATCCCTAAAGATTTTAATAAAAGATCAAATCGATCTTCTAACCCAACAGTATATTTATTTCCATTAATCAGTAAAGAGACAATCTTCGAGTCTCGGTTTAATTCGAGAACACGCACAGCATATCGCTTTTTACCACTAAGGATGTGGAAGCCACCATGACCATCTTTTGAGATGTCTAGCAGGTTAATTTTTTCTTCAGCATCAGAGAGTTCTGAGCCAGGTTTACCGTTAACTGATACTTTATACAAAATGTAAAGGTCTAAATTTAGGCCTAAAATAGTGAATCTACCGTAAATATCAATTACTGTTTTTGACACATGGATTTTTCTCATCTTTACAGCGCATTAAAAGAATAAATTTTATGAAGAGACTCGAAGTATTGATTGTGATAATTGTTCTTTTTTCAGCATGCCAACTCAAAAAGGCAAGTCAGCACGCGCCATCGGCACAAATCGAAAAAGGAGACCCAGGTATGATTGATTTGTTAATGAAGGAAGAGAAAGCAGACTTTAAAAGGCCAACACATCACCCTTCCGATAAAAGGGTTAATGATTTAATTCACACCAAGCTCGAGGTCAGCTTTATTTGGAAAACAAAACAACTAAAAGGGGAGGCCGAGCTCACTCTCAAGCCATATTTTTACGAAACCGATTCGTTGATTCTTGACGCTAAAGCCTTAGATATTGAGAAGGTAACTCTAATTAGAGAGAATAGGAAAGAGGTTGGCCTTGCTTACAATGTAAGTAACTCAGAACTCAAAATAAAATTGGACAAAACGTATTCGAAAACTGAAAATTATTCTGTTAAAATAAATTACACCGCGAACCCTGAAAAGGTGGAAGAAAATGGCGGTGCAGCCATCGCTGGTGCTAAAGGGTTGTATTTTATTAATGCTGACAGTTCAGAAAAGAATAAGCCTACCCAGATTTGGACGCAGGGAGAGACTGAAGCCAGTTCTTGTTGGTTTCCAACGATTGATTCACCAAATGAGAAGTGTACACAAGAAATATACATCACCGTTGACCAACGGTACAAAACGCTCTCTAATGGCTTGTTGATTTATTCTACACCAAACGAAAACGGAACCAAAACAGATTACTGGAAAATGGACAAGCCGCACTCACCTTACCTTTTTATGTTGGCTATCGGTGATTTTTCTATCGTAGAAGATGCGTGGACTCGGGCAGATGGATCTAAAATGGCTGTTAATTATTATGTGGAGGAAGAATACAAAGTACACGCAAAGGCCATTTTTGGAAAAACACCAAGAATGATCGATTATTTTTCTAAAATACTAGGAGTGGAGTATCCTTGGGGCAAATACCACCAAGTTGTAGTAAGAGACTATGTTTCTGGAGCAATGGAAAACACCACAGCGGTAATTCATGGGGAGTTTTTGCAACAAACAAAAAGAGAAATGATTGACGGCGACAACGAGTCGATCATTGCACATGAGCTGTTTCACCATTGGTTTGGTGACCTAGTCACTTGTGAATCCTGGTCGAACCTGCCCCTGAATGAATCCTTTGCCAATTACAGTCAGTTTTTATGGGACGAATACGAATACGGAAGAATGACTGCAGATAAGAATGCATTTAGCGAGATGGAGGGGTATATACTTTCCGCTCAGCAGCAAGGCGCCAAAGATTTAATTCGTTTTGATTACACGAATAAAGATGAGATGTTTGATGCCGTTTCTTACAATAAAGGCGGCCGAATCCTGCATATGTTGAGGTCTTATGTTGGAGACGATGCATTTTTTCAATCGCTAAAAAAATATTTACTAGATAACGCCTACAATACAGCAGAAATTCACGACCTACGGTTGGCTTTTGAAGAAACAACAGGTGAGGATTTAAATTGGTTTTTTGATCAATGGTTTTTGGCTGGAGGCCATCCAGTTCTTGACATCACTCAGCGTTACTCTGACAGCACTGACTTGCTGTCTGTTTTCGTTGCTCAAAAACAGAACCTGGACGAAACACCGCTGTACAAAGTGCCGGTTCAAATAGAAATCTACGTTAACCATAAGCGGAACCGCAAGTTGGTTTGGCTAGAAAACAGAAGAGATACTTTTCAGTTTGAGCTATCCACACCTCCTCAACTAGTAATAGTAGATGCTCAAAAAGTCCTTTTGTGTGAAAAAAAGGTCAAAAAGTCAGAGGAGCAGTGGCTCTATCAATTGAAGCACGCCCCACTTTATTTAGACAAAAAAGAAGCGCTAGAAGAATTGGGTAAATCAAATAGTCAGGCAGCAAAAAGTGCTGTCATAAACGCTTTAGAACATCCGTTTTGGCACATTCGATTGATGGCAATGAAGAAATCTAAAAAATCAATCAGGTCAAATAAAGATCAGATGAAGGACCAGATAGTGTTATTGACCACAGACGATCACCCACAGGTAAGAACTGCAGCCTTAAAAATGTTAAAAAAACACTGGGAAGGAGATGGAGAATTATTCGCCATTTATCAAAAAGCGATTAAAGATTCTTCATACAGCGTAATGGCTCAAGGCATCGAAGGGTATGCCGAAATCGATAAAGAAAAGGCAATGAGAATTGCTAAAGAACTTGAGAATGAAGGAGGGTCTGTGGCTCTTGCAATTGCCAGGATTTATGCAAAGTATGGAGGGAAAGAAGAGCATGCTTTTTTTATGGAGCAAATAGACAAGACCAACGGATTTAGAAAATATGGGTTTTTACAAACGTACAACAGCTTCTTAATGCGACAAGATGAGTACGAGATCAGTAAGGGGTTGTCGGTTTATGAAGAAACAGCAAGGAGCGGTTCGCCTTGGTTTGTAAAGCTATCAGGGTATCAACTTTTGTCTCATGTAGCCGATAATTATGCGAAAAAAGCAGAAGGTTTCGAACAGGAATACGACAAGCTTTTAAAAGAAGGAAACACATCCGCCGCTGCACAAGCTCAACAGTCTCAAATTAGTGCCGAACAAAAGTCATCTTCAATTACTGAGCTTATCAATCAAATTAAAGCCGAAGAAAAAGACCAAAAGGTATTGCAATACATCAACTATTGAGTGGGCACATTAGAAGAAGCGCACACGAGTGCTCCCTAGCATTTAAAACGTAACCTGTTGAAATTGCGCTCTATTTTCGCTACAACAGCCTTAGGCTACTTCATTTTTAATTGACTTTACGCTTCTCTTGTTATGTTTCTTTTTGGCACAAGAATCAACCAAGATTTATTGCAGACCCGTAGTATTATGTCTTTAAAAGGGATTCAAAACTCTTGAACTGGCTGGGTGAATATTTTTAGTTGGGCGTGATGTAATTCCGTAGGTCCGAATTGATAGAGTCCTAAAGGCAGAATTTACTTCATCGCCGTAAGTTAATATTCATCGGATGAACTTTCGGGAATACACACGACCATCGCAATAGACCCGAAGTAAATATGTACCCGACGCAGTAATGTCTATATTTTGTATCGAACGATCAATTGCGCCAGATGAATGAAGGCTTCCTTGTATCGAATAAATCTCAAAGTTCCCATTCATGAAACCATTTCCAAAATCAATTTGATCTTCCATGACTGTAACATTTTCTAACGGTGACACCACGTTTATAGACAAAGCTCCTTGAGTAATGATAAACTCGTAAATGATCCATTGCTTGAAAGAAGGTTCATTCGGGTTATAAATGCAAAATTTAGCTGAACCGATTCCTGCGACCAGATTTAAGGTATTGCCAATGATTAATTTTTGAGGAAATGCAAGAGGAGCGTAAAGCATAAAATTTGCACTGTCATTGTGCATTATGGCTGGGTAATAGTTATTTTGATCATCAAAGGAGATACTCCAACCGGGCATTATTTCGGAAAGATCAGCTTTCCACCTTAATAAAGTATCGGAGCCTATATCATTAAAGATTTCTAGGTACCAATGCGCAGGAGATTGATCTGTATTTTTTATCAAAGTCGTTAATGTATCGTCAAAGTGAAAAGCTTGAGCCCGAATATTCGTAGTAATTATTGTTGAAAAAAGGATAATTGATAAAATTAAAAATCTCATGATGTAAAAATAAACAATAACATGAAGGAGATTCTAAATCTATAAAAGCAGCTACCTGCATTATTTGCAAATCCTTTGCAAATATTCTAAATCTTTCCCTTTTTTACTAGGTGTTGATAGAGCGGTGCGCCACTCAGTAAAAGTGTCCTGACTCGAAACAACAGAGCCTGCAAGCATAATTCAGAAATTTGCAAATCCGATATGTGTCTACGTTGATTATTAAAGTAAAGTTGGAATATTTTATAGGCAAACGAAAGAGAGGATCGAAAGAAGCTTATTTTCTTCCAAAGTCTGCCGGGATTTCGCCCCAAACTTTGGTTTCCCACTTCAATATAGGGTTTTGAAAAGGATTATTGTCAAGCCATTTTTCGGCTCTTGTTATGAGGTTTTTCACTTCAGGACTGGGACTTTGTTTTGTGCGGCATTTTTTTGCTTTAACCCAGCCCATTGCAATTCTGGAATCAGAATAAATGGGCATGGTGTGAAATTTTTTGTCTTTGTCTTTTTTGAAGTAAGCAAGCGCGTGAACAAGCGCCAAAAATTCTCCGATATTATTTGTGCCCTTAGTAAAAGGCCCCATCTTGAACAGTACATGGTCTTTATTAAAGGTCCAGACACCCTGATATTCCATCACGCCCTTGCCGTTGCAAGCCGCGTCAACTGCTAAGCTCACTTCAATAGGATTGCCAATTCTTTTCAAATCAGCAACAGACAAATCTCGTGTTTTTTTATAACTACCCGGATATTTTTCCGGACCCTCTAAAAATGCTTTTTCAGCCAGCTGTTTGCTTCCAAAGGTTTTGTATTTAGGCTTTTTAAAGCCAGTCATTTGACTTTTTGCTTCTCCCCAATCCTGATATACTCCAGGAGTGAATCCTGCCCAAACGACGTAATAATAGGTCTTTTTTTTGCTGGAAACTTCAATAGAATTAGGGTTTTTTAAGGCAAACTCAGCTTCGGCACGAGATTTAAAGGACTTAAATTTAGCATCTTTAAAACCACTAATTTGAC
>CAJQPO010000116.1 GCA_905480225.1 uncultured Flavobacteriales bacterium
AAGTTGATTTCATTGGGGTTTTTAGCCTTTTCGGAAATAATCTTTAAAACATTAAACTTTTAATATGAATCAAGATTCTAAATATCTACCTGAAGACATAGAGTTTATTTTGTTGAATTGTGATTATAAAGATCTCGACACTGAACAGTTGGCATTTGTCTCTGAAATGATTGAAACTGAAGAGGAGTATTTGCTCATGCGAAGGACCTTAATCAATATTGCGGAAGTTGCTCCAAGAACAGTAGATATTGTGCCACCGTATGCTATCAAAGACAAGTTAATGTCCGAGTTTGAAAAAGGGGGTTCAAGACGACTAAGCTGGTGGTCTCATATCATTGGAACCTTATTCCCTAAAGAAAAAGGATTTACTGCTAAACCTGGAATTCAAATGGCGTTTACCTTGTCACTATTGGCATTAATTATTGTGGTAATACCTTGGGGAGATTTAAATCCAAATCAGTCAAGTCTAGCGCTTCAAGAGACGAATCTTGAGGATAAGGAACCGCTTTCAGAAGCTACTGAAACTATACTGGAAAAGTCTAAGGAAGAAACGATTTCTATTGAAAATAATCTGAGGACTTTCCAGGATTCAATTACGACATTTAGTAATTCCAGTGATTTAAATCAGCCGTTTTCAAATCCTGTTGTAAGCGAAGAATTAGCCGAATCTGAATCAGACAATGTGGTTAGTGATGATTTGTCAAGAACCATTTTAGATGAAAGGATTGTGAAAGACAAGAAGCCTTCCGTTTATAAGGATCGCAGTTCTTCGCTGAAAGCAGATGTAGTTAATCCAAGTAATAAAAAAGAAGCGATAGACAAGGACTTTTCAGTAGAAGAGCATTCATTTGCTGGACAAATAAGTGCCGTCAACGAAGCAGACGACAAGCAAGAAGATTTTACGTTAGGCGTTGATAGTGAGCTGAATAAAGCGGTTGAAAATTCAGATTTTACAGGTACGACAATACCTCCAGTAATTTCAGAGGAAGTTATGTTAATGGAAAGTGTAAGTGTTAGGATGGGAAATACCAACAAAGAACAAAATTCGCCGAAAAGGACTCGGTCTCTGCAAGCAGATAAAGAGCTCATCGATCTTTTATATACGGCAATGTGACAGGTGTCGTTAAATTACGATTTTGTATAAATTGGACATATTGTTTTCAACAATTACGTTCGATTTATTATATTTAATCATGTTCGAAAATTGGAATATTAAGGATAAGTTGATTGAAGAACGAGCAAAACTTGCTACTTCATATGACCCTGTTAAAATTGCAAAAGCAATATACATTGAACAAGAATTTGAAGACCATAGAATTCAGAAAGCCTTAAATGAATGTGATAATGATTATCATCACGTTGATGAGACATCTTTGGATAGTAGCCGAATTTACACATTAAATGAAATCAAAAAAATTGCGATTAATTACAGGTTAAGATTTTTGCCTTCCAAATATTTCATCGGAGAAATTCCTTATCCAGCTATCATGGAAATTAAGGAACTGAATAAATTGTCAGGAACGAATGTGAGAAAATTTAGAATATTAGCGCCCGCACGTCGATTTGAATTAGAGGATGAAAATGCTGATCCACTTTTGTTTACACCTCTTTTAAACGGGAAATATTATCTTATTCATCAATGGGGAAATGATCTAGCATGGTATAAGAAAGTGTTGTTTTTTCCCTTAAGGTCTTTTAAACACATGGTTTGTTTTGCCTTAACGATTGCATTTATTGTGGCATTAGTAACGCCGGGGTCGGTTATCATGAGGTCGAGTAGAGTACTGGTTGATTATTTTGATTACTATCGTATCGCTTTCTTTTTCTTTATGAGTATTGCTTTTTGTGCAATAACTGTTTTTAGCGCCTTCATTTTTCGATTATTTCCGAGTGATTTTGTTTGGAAAAAGAAAACTTTTTAGAATCTGTTTAGGTAATCTATAAGTACTGGTATTCACTGTCCTTTCGTCAGCAATTTATCTTGAACGTATTGCGCGCTGTGTCATGATTTGCGATGTTATCGACATTTTGTCACAATATTGTCCTTGGCACATGCTTTGATTGGCAAGAAATAATTCGACGAAATTATAACTAACATAAATTATTATAACCATGCAAACAGGTCAGATAAACGTTCAAACTGAGAACATTTTTCCGATTATAAAAAAATTCTTGTATTCAGATACAGAAATTTTTGTTCGAGAACTGGTGTCCAATGCGGTTGACGCAACACAGAAGATAAAAACACTTTCATCTTTAGGGGAATACAAAGGAGATCTTGGAAACCTCCAAGTGGAAGTATTACTTGATAAAGAGGCGAAAACACTTACCATAAGAGATAGAGGTATTGGAATGACGGCAGATGAGGTTGACAAGTACATCAATCAAATTGCGTTTTCTGGAGCGGAAGAATTTGTTGAAAAATACAAAGATAAAGCGGAGGCAATCATTGGTCATTTTGGATTGGGGTTTTATTCTTCCTTTATGGTTTCCGACAAGGTAAACATCATTACTAAATCGTATCAAAAAGGTGCTAAAGCAGTAAAATGGGAGTCAAACGGTACGCCGGAATTTACAATCGAAGAGATTGAAAAGGAAGAAAGAGGAACGGACATCGTATTGCACATTGCAGAAGATTCTGTTGAATTTCTTGAAGACGCGCGAATCAGTGGTATTTTGAAGAAATACTGTAAGTTTTTGCCGCACCCAATCATTTTTGGTGAAAGATCAAATTGGATTGAGGATCCAGAAGGGGAAAAAGACGAAGAAGGAAATGTTAAAAAAGTGGAAGAAAAAGTTCCAGATCAGATTAACAACACTGCCCCAACTTGGGTGAAGAAGCCTACTGATTTAAGTGATGAAGACTATAAGGATTTTTATAATGAATTATATCCATTTACGGAAGAACCCTTATTTAATATTCACTTGAATGTCGATTACCCGTTTAATTTGACGGGTGTATTGTATTTTCCAAGGTTGAAGAACAATGTCGAAGTACAAAAAAATAAAATTCAATTGTATTCGAATCAAGTCTTTATTACAGATTCGGTTGAAAATATTGTGCCTGATTTTTTAACGCTTCTGCATGGTGTCATTGATTCTCCAGACATTCCTCTTAATGTTTCAAGATCTTACCTGCAGAGTGACAGCAATGTGAAGAAGATTTCTAATCACATTACCAAGAAAGTTGCTGACAAATTAAGCGCGATGTTCAAAGAAGATCGTGATGACTTCCAAGCTAAATGGGATGACATTAAGGTGTTCATTCAATATGGGATGTTGAGTGAGGATAAATTTTACGAGAAAGCACAGAAATTTAACTTGTTCAAAACCACGGATGGAGATTATTTCACAACGGATGAATTCAAAGAAAAAATCAGTGCGGCTCAAACAGACAAGGATGATAAGTTGGTTGTTTTGTATACTACGGATGTAGATGAGCAACATGCATTCATTGCAACAGCTAAAGAAAGGGGTTATACTGTTGCTGTGATGGATAGTCCATTAGACGTACACGTGATTTCTATGTTGGAGCAGAAGTTAGAAAAAACAACATTTGCAAGAGTAGATGCTGATACAATCGATAAATTAATTCAAAAAGAAGAAGAGCAACCGTCAAAATTATCAAAAGAAGAGGAAGAAAAACTGAAACCTGTTTTTGAAGCTTTGGTTAGTAAAGATAAATTTGTAGTGCAGTTTGAAAGCATGAGCGAAACTGATGTTCCCATGATGATTACGCAAAGTGAATTCATGCGACGAATGAAGGAACAACAAGCTATGGGAGGTGGCGGAATGAACTTTATGGGTAATATGCCTGAAATGTTCAATTTGGTAGTCAATGCTAATCATCCTTTAACTTCTCAGATTCTCGGAGAAAAGAGTAAAAAGGCGCAAAAGAATTTAGCTAAACAAGCTACAGATTTAGCACTTTTGGCTCAAGGTATGCTCAAAGGCGAAGAACTTACAGCGTTTATTAAACGCAGTGTAGGGTTGTTGTCACCTGA
>CAJQPO010000117.1 GCA_905480225.1 uncultured Flavobacteriales bacterium
AATACCAATGGTTTTTACATTGGATATGGTTCCGTCCACTTCAACAACAAACTGCACAAAAACTCGACCTCTGGCGTGAATTGCTGCCGCTTGTTCTGGATAGCTAATGTTCTTTTGTAGCCAAGACATGAGCGCAGACTGACCTCCAGGATAGGTACATGGTTTCTCGACGATTGTGACAATGTTCGTGTCAATTTCAATAAAAGGTCCTTCACCACTTCCGATTGTATCAAATGGCAGATTTGGATTAAATACAAATGGGTCAATCGGGGTAGTATCCCGAACGAATAAAACTACCGACTTTAAGGTGTCAACTACTGTAATGTCATTTGTTGGTTCTCTTTTAATTTTAGGAGGAATGTTTTTTCGCTTAACCTCCTGTGGAATTTCTTCCTGGAGCAATGGATTCTCAGTCAGGTCGTATAGCACCATGTCTTGCCCCGTTATTTGTCCAGTTCTCCATTCGAAAGCAACAAGACTGCAACCCAGGGCAATGAGTAGTCCTGTGCTGAAAAATAGCTTTCTTTTTGACTCTAAATTAATTTTGCGATTTTTCTGCATCTTAAATTGTTTTGGTTTCTTATTAGATGCAAAACCATGAAAGATTACATAAATTAACCGTTAGCGGTATTCAAATTTGATGGGAATCGAAAAGGATACGCTTATATTCATTCCCCCATAAATTCCAGGATTCATTGGCGGTAATTGCAATAATACGCGCATAGCCTCAATAGAACAATCTTCACATACAGCATCAGAATTGAGAACAGAAACGTCTGCGACTCTGCCCTTTTCATTCAATTTGACTAAAGCCATTACTATTTGCTTCCCCCCACTCAATTTTACACATTCAGGCACCTTAATATGAGTGCGAACGTATTTAAATACTTGTTCCACAGTACAATCATACACCAACGATGTATAACCCCCGCCCCCTAAACAAGCATTATAATGAGGCCTTTGATCGATGTCAAATATGCTCTTCGTTATTTTCCCTGGGAATGGATCGATATAAAAGATGTCTTCATCGTCGATCCAAGGTTTAGTATTTGCAATATCGCCAACGTCTCGATTGTTCAGGTCATTTGTAAACTTAGCTGCATTCACTTTATTGACTCCCGTAGATAAAAGTTGCATTTCTGATATCGCTGGATTTGGAAGTGGTTTTTCTGGAATTTTCTTACTGTCAATGACAACAACCCAGGGTGTCTCTTCTGATACCATTGGCTCGTATATATCCACCTCATCTGATTTGCTAATCACCCACTCAAAAGCCAACAAGGACAGTGCTAAAGAAATTACTAAACCGATATAAAAGAACCCTTTCCGTCTTTTTTCGATATTCGCCTGCTCCGTTTTCTTTTTATGCATCCATTAATATAACGCATCAAAATTTAAAAAAAGTATCCTGCATTTATTCAGGTAAGTAAAGCTTGAACCCCCTACCATGAATATTCATAATCTCTATTTTTTCGTCTTTATTCAGGTGCTTCCTAAGTTTTGCAATATAAACATCCATACTTCTACCATTAAAATAATTATCGTCACCCCAAACAGCTTTAAGCGCATCGTTTCTTTCCAGCACGCCGTTGGCGTTTTTGCACAAGAGTTTCAAAAGGTCATTTTCTTTGGTCGTTAACCTACTGGTATCACCATTAAATTCCAGTGTTCTTTCTAACGGTTTAAAAATATATTTACCTACCTGATACTGACTTTCTTCAGTTGTTCCTTCTCCTCCTGTTCTTCGCAAAATTGCACCCATTCGTGCCAATAATTCCTCCATAGAAAAAGGTTTGGTCATGTAATCATCAGCGCCCGCATTGAAACCTTCCAGTGTGTCCTCTTTCATTGACTTTGCCGTTAAGAACAACATCGGAACATTCTTATCAATACCACGAATTTCTTTTGCTAGTGTTAAGCCGTCTTTAACGGGCATCATCACATCAAGAATTAAAAAATCGAAATCAGCCTGTACAAATGCATTGTACCCTTCTTGCCCATTTGATCTTAGCTCTGTGTTATATCCTTTTGCAACAAGATAATCCTTGAGTAATGTACCCAAGTTTGGATCGTCTTCTACTAACAGTACTTTAATTTGATTTTCCATAATTTTAATTTAAAGTCTCAGCCAAAGTAAACGGCAAAAACAATTTGAAAGTGCTTCCCTTTCCTAATGTGCTAACTACGCTAATTGTGCCTTGGTGCTTTTCAATAACAGCCTTCACATAACTCAAGCCAAGCCCAAATCCTTTAACATTATGTATGTTGCCTGTTGGAACACGATATAATTTATCAAAGATTCGTTTTTGATTCTCTCTACTAATTCCGACGCCATTATCATTGATACTAATGACAATGCCTTCATCAACAGACGCTGTCGTTATTTTTAATTTAGGCGCCTCAGGAGTGTATTTGTTCGCGTTATCAAGTAGGTTATAAATAACATTCGTTATGTGAATTTCATCTCCCCAAATAGCATCCTTTTCAGCCCTCAGATCTAAATTTAGTTCCCCGTTTTTACTTTCAATTTGAATCTTAATGTTATTAGTAGCATTTCTTATTATTTCATGCACTCCTAGTGGTTCTTCCTTTAATTTTAGTTTTCCTCTGTCAATAATGGCCGTTTGCAAAACATTTTCCACCAATACTCCTAATCTTTTGTTTTCCTCATTAATCATCCGCACAAAATTGGCTTTTTGCCCTTCGGTACTCTCTATTTCATTATCAGAAAGTGCTTCGCAGGCCAATGAAATAGTCGATATAGGAGTTTTTAATTCATGCGTCATATTCCCTATGAAATCATTTTTAATTTCTGACAATCTTTTTTGATTATAAATTGTCTTAATTGTAAAGTAGAACGCATAGCCTAGGCCGGCCATAATCATCAAACTAATTACAAGCACCCCCCACATTTTACCGATTACATAGCTTTTTTGATTTGGAAAAAATACACTCACACTATATGGCGAGCCAAAAATATCTGCAGGAAACAAACTTGAATTAAACTCTGAATTTAAGAGCTGATTTAAATTCCTTTTAGTGGATTCTGACTTAAAATAAGAAGGACTACCCCAAGTGTCATAAACTACAAAGTCATAATCAGCAGTGATACCGTGCTCCTTTAACTCCAATTTTAACAAAGAGTCCAACGCCTCTGACGGCAATCGTTCGTCTATGGTTTTTAACATGTTAACATTGAATAAGTTGCCCATTACCGTACTTAGATTTCCTTGTTGCTCCAATACATCTGCGGCCCAATTATTTATTGGTTTATTGGCAACCTGCTGAATATTAGAGTCTGAAGACATAAACATGGAAGATGAAAAAGTTCCATTTGAACTTCTTTTTTCAATTACATTCATGTGCACGGCTTGGCCATCTTTAATTACAATGGTATCTTTTATACTTACGCTGGTATTTGGATCATCATTTTCGAATTGTTGCAATTGATTGAAAAATTTAGAGGCCCCTATTTGCTGTTCAACTTTTTTAAAGTGCTCATATGTTGCAATCCGTTTCGACAAATCGGCCATACTTTCCTTTACAGTATCTACAAATAACGATTCCTTCAAGGTTGCCGCGTTATTTACTAAATACCCCAAAAGAACAAATAACAAAAGCATTCCAATAGAAATTGGAATAACTAGAGTTGTTATTGTTTTCTTAAACATCTATTCAATGTGATTTTAACAAATGTAGGCGAACTACTTCGCTAGGTAGTGGCATTTAACAGTCTTTAACATCCTTTAACTCACCGTTAACATTGATTTTCTACAAAAAAAATACGTTTGTAAGGTCATAGCAATAAAAACATATAGCACTAAGAATTGCATGAAAATTTAATTCCGATTGATGTTTATGTATTCTGGCACAAAAGTTGTTTTAAGTCTTTTAGCGATAGTTATCAAAACAACGCTAAATGGTTAGGTTAGTTTTCATAGCGGTTTTCCTTGTTGGTTTGGGTTCTTCCATTCCGACGGGGGCAGCTGCGTTTTCAACACCTGATAACAAATTGAATGCCCTTTATCCCAACCCATTCGAGTCCAGCTTTACCATGACTTTCAGTCTACCGATAAATTCTGCAGAAATTATTGTGACCGATATTCTAGGAAAAAAAATTCTGCAAAAATACATAACTAATTCCTCAACAGTACATGTTGATTTTGAAAAATACAAATTACAAAAGGGCGTCTATATTGTTAACATAAAGGCCCCAGACTTGTTCTTGTCAAAAAGGGTCGTTAAGAGTTAGGAGCGACCCGTAAAGTTTAGACTTTAAATAAAAATTTTAGTCTAAAAAACATAGTTTTCTAAAAATCCAACTCAAAACAAAGCAAGAACCTTCCCGATAACGATTGGGAAGGTTTTTTTTATGACTTTATTTTAGGGATATTTGCGACATGATTTACTTGGAAAATTATATTGATGGCGAATTACAACCCCCAATAAATGAAAGCTATTTAGATAACTACAACCCTTCAAAGGGTGCTGTTTACAGCCAAATACCGGATTCAAACAAATCAGATGTGCAAGCAGCTGTGGCGGCTGCAAAAAGCGCTTTCAAATCTTGGTCGGAAAAACCAAAGGAGGAAAGGTCAAAAATTTTAGTTCGTTTAGCCGATCTTATAGCTGAAAACCTGGAATCTCTTGCTGAGGCTGAATCTATAGATAACGGAAAACCATTGAGCCTTGCCAAAAAAGTGGACATTCCTAGAGCCGCCTCCAATATCCGATTTTATGCAACAGCTATTTTACACTACGCTTCAGAAGCTCACTCTATGGAAGGTAACGGGATTAATTATACTTTACGCAAACCTATTGGTGTCGTAGGGTGCATTTCTCCTTGGAATCTTCCACTCTATTTGTTTACTTGGAAAATTGCACCGGCAATTGCAGCTGGAAATTGTGTTGTAGCAAAGCCGAGCGAAATTACACCAATGACCGCCTATCTCTTTTCTAAACTTTGCGTTCAAGCTGGTCTACCACCAGGAGTCTTAAATATTGTTCACGGCTTAGGGCCAAAAGTTGGTGCAGCCATTACAGAACATCCAGAAATTACGGCGATCTCATTTACAGGCGGCACTCAAACTGGTGCCACTATTGCGAAAGTAGCTGCGCCAATGTTCAAAAAATTAAGCCTGGAATTGGGCGGTAAAAATCCCAATATTATTTTTGCAGATTGTGACCTAGATAAAGCTATCTCTACATCAGTCCACTCCTCTTTTGCAAATCAAGGCCAAATCTGTCTTTGTGGGTCTCGAATATTTGTAGAAGAGTCTATTTATGATGCGTTTAAGAAAGGTTTTGTAGAAAAAATTAAGCAATTAAAAATTGGTGATCCATTTGATCCAAAAACAAATCAAGGAGCAGTTGTGTCAGAAGATCATATGAATAAAGTTCTGGCCTGTATTGAACTGGCCAAGGAAGAGGGAGGAACAATCATCGCCGGTGGTAATCGCGTTGTGCTAGAGGGAGATTTAGCGGATGGCTATTACATTGAGCCAACTATTATCGAGGGCCTTCCATTTGATTGTCGAACCAATCAAGAAGAGATATTTGGCCCCGTTGTAACCATTGCTCCTTTTAAAACCGAAAATGAAGTGCTCAAATATGCCAACAGCACTACCTATGGACTTGCAAGTTGTATTTGGACAGAAAACTTAACGAAAGCGCATCGTTTAGCAGCATCATTAGAGACCGGAATTGTATGGATAAATTGCTGGTTAGTGCGAGACTTAAGAACTCCTTTTGGGGGTGTTAAAAACTCTGGCGTCGGTCGAGAAGGAGGTTTTGAAGCCTTACATTTTTTTACTGAACCCCAAAATATATGTGTAAAGATTCAATAAGTAAACGTTTACTTAATGGTTACCTTACAAGATTCTATACCTTTTTCAGTTTTGGCATTTAAAATGTAAACCCCTGCAGCTAATGTCGAGCTTGGAATTTGAACATCAATCGAAGCGTTTACACTAATTTGGTTTATTAGTTTACCACCAACACTGTAGAGATCAATAGTCTCGATTAAGGAGTTATTTGTATTTCTAACAATTATGTTGTCTTCTGATTCAAAGGCATTTAAATTGTTCGTTACCGCTTCATTTATATCCAAGGAAGACGCATTAACTTCTATGGTTTGTGTCTTTTTATCTCTACAATCACCAAAATTAGGTGACGTACTTACAAGTTCGATTGTATATATTCCTGGTTCCCCATAGGCATGTATAGGTTCGTAATCTTGATATTCTTTACCGTCGCCCATTTGCCAAAGATGATTAGAGCTTCCCGATGAGGTATTTGTCAAATCAATTACTTCGTCAACTTCAACTGTCGCAGAAGACACATTGAAATCTGCAACGATAGCGTCCGGCTGCCCAACTTTAATTGACTCATTAGGCAATGTGCAATTGCTTAGTACCGCAACCTCATATAGGTCAGCAGGAAGATCTTCAATTACAAAATTTTCTGTGTTCGAAACAGCAGAACCTAAAATAGTCCCATCACTATCGGTCCAAGAAACATTATAAGTCGTTAATTCTTGGTGATTAATCTCTATAGACCCATCAGAGAGGGTTGAACAGCTCGCATCTGAAGCAATGACGTCATATTGTTTTTCAATGTGAATTATAAACCGCGCAATTGAATCATCCTCTGGCAAAGTAACATAGCTATAGGTTGGGTCTGAATTTAAATCCTGCATTACTCCAGTAACAAGGTCTTCCAAGGTAACACATGTACCACTTGCAAAATTATTTATGTTTTCAAATTCCAAAGTGTAGGTTCCTAATACCATAGATCCTGCAAAAGCCCTTAAACTTACAGATGTCGATTCTTCACCCACGTATGAAGTGCATAAGTTGAAACCATCATCAGATACAAACGCAAGAGAAGGAACCTCATCAATTAGAGGAGAGAACATCTTAAGACCATCCTTTGACCGATCAAAATTGGAAGTTGCTCCTTTTGACACTTTTAGAACTGCAACGTCTTTTAAATCATGACTTGCAGATGTCATCCTTACATTAAATCTGTTTTTTGGAATTGTCCCTGTTGATTTTACAAACTTAGTTTCGACAGCAACCTTATGAGATTCTCTGAACTCAATTTCATCGAATGCCGTAGTTGCATGAACCCAAAACGCTTGGCTGTGTGCAATGATACTATCCATTCCGTTTGCAGGACTTGTATCATCTAATTCATAAACAGCATACGATGCTGTATTGGCCTCGTATATGTATATGTAGGGATCCACACCTCCTCTATTATCCTCTGAAAGTGCATTCCAATTTACCGCACATGGGTAAGGGTTCGTTATTAAATTCCAACCATCTTCATCAAAATCTGTCTCAGGAGTACATGTTGTACAATTGTTCGTTACAGGGATATCTTGATCTCCCATTCGAGGTGCACCACTCACCGAAAGATTGACATCAACATTACCCGTATACAATCTAAAACCTTTATCTGACTCCACTCTTTCACCTGTATCTGTAGGCTCTTCCCAACCATTATTTCTTAGGCCATTCGCATTAGCTTCTATATAATAGTAAACGCTAGTCCAACTAAAAGTGGGAAAATCAGACCCTGTAAATCCAGCCATAGTAATGCCATCATCCCTCCAATCTCCTATCGTTACTCCATTAACTGGCGACCCCAACTCTCTCCAACCGTAAATAGTAGTAACCAATTTTCTTTGCACTTCAATAGCTCCTTCGAAAGCATTTTCTGCAAATGAACCTACATCTATCATTTGAGCCGTTCGAGTTTCTGTGCTTGACAGGGTAACGGTAGCCCCACTTTCGTTATCTACAATACAATCGTTAATATCAAAGATCGAATCAATAATAAATGCCCCTGAAACGAATTCTACATCATGTGATGGTGTATTATTGGCAGTATTTGACAACTCCAATACAGAAAACGTTGTACTACCAGTTAGCGATTGTAATGCACTTCCATCAAGAGTAACCGTATCCCCAGCGAAGTAAGTATAAGTTCCTGAGTTATTCCAGTCTCCTGCAAGGTTTATTCTAGACCCTGAAGAAGTAAGGGTTCCCGTATTCGTAAAACTACCTTCAATATCCATAGAGTCGCTAACGTTATA
>CAJQPO010000118.1 GCA_905480225.1 uncultured Flavobacteriales bacterium
AGTCTACCTGTTAAGCCGACTAAATCAGGTGAAGTTAAGATAAAAGCTTTAGGGGCTATGCATTATCAAACCAATCAGCAGCTTGGTCAGATAAAGGAACAAATGTCAATGCTTGTCAATCAAGCATCCGAAATTCAGAAAAGGGTTGAAATTTCAGAACAAATCTATGGTGCAGAAATTAAGTTCAAGCCCGAGATTATGCATACCTACCATCTCTACAACAAATCTGCAGAAGAAAGTCTTCTGTCTTTAATTGGCCCAAAACAGTGGGGACGAAAAGGTGCTCCATATGATTTTGTAGCCAGCGTTAAACTTCTAGGAGATCATACCTGGGAAATTGTCTCGTAATCCTTTTCTGAAATAATTACCCATCGTTCTTCATGGCATATCAACATATCATTCAATAAATTTCGATCAACAAAATTGGAAACAGCATGTGTGTATTTCACCGCTTTTTGACCCACTAATTGAATTTCCTCAAATGCATTATGACTCAAAATTTTAAAATAGGATCTATTATTCGAGTACTTTCTGTAAACAGGGAATTTCACAATTCTAAATTAAACAAACATTCCGTTGCAAAAGGTTAGATTCGTTTATTGATACTTTTATATATAAATTCATCCAGATAAATATGCATTTTCAATCTAAAAAAATTAATTTACAATCTTAAAATATTTATAGCTAATGACTGGAAAAAAGCATTTCGATGAAGGCCTCAGAAGAATAGCAGAATGCAAGTATAAAGCTGCACTTAAAGCATTTGATAAAGCCATAGAAATGGAAGATAAAAATGCTGACTTTCATTCAGAAAGAGGTGTTACGTTATTTCACCTTTCCAGAAAGAAAGATGCACTAGAAGCATTAAATAAAGCCCTTATTTTAGAGCCTAATAATCCATATAGATATTCGAGTAGAGCATTTTTAAAAGATGCTATGGGTGATACCAAAGGTGCAATAAATGATTACATGAAATGCGTTGAGATTGACCCCGAAGATGCCATCGCCTTTAATAATTTAGGAATTCTTGAGGAGAAAATAGGTAGACAATCGATTGCAAAAAAACACTTTAATAAAGCAGATGAACTGATTCAAATACTCGATGACAATAAAATAGGATTGGAAGATTCTGCTGAATTTAAAATTGAACCTAAGAACGTACAAAAAGAAATTAATCAAGAAAAGAAGACACTCAAGGAAAATGGTCGAGTAGGCATTATATTACAAGTTTTTAAAAATCGAAGTACACGAAAAGAATTTTTTAAATTCATTAAGGATGGAATTAAAAAATAAGGTCCAATCATTTCTTGACGAAGTAGCCGATTTACTTGTAAAGAATCACGGTAATGATTTTGAAAAGACAGCCGTAATTCTACCTAGTAAGCGGTCTGCGCTATTTCTTAAAAAGGCCCTAGCTAGCAGACTTAAAGATACATTTTGGGCTCCTACAACCTATAACTTCACTGAACTAATTTCCCTTCATCACAATGAAGTAATATTAGATAAAACAACACTTTCCTTTGAGCTTTATCAGGTGTACTTGAAATTAGAAGGAAAACAAGCAGAATCCTTTGATCAATTTTACAAATGGGGTGAAATCTTGCTTACGGATTTCAATGAAATAGACTTGTACCAGCTAGACGCTAAAGAAGTATTTAAAGATCTCAAAAACATTCATGAATTAGAAAGCTGGAATACAGAGGTCTATACTGAAATGCAAGAAAGATACTTAGGATTTTGGAACAAGCTATCGCCATTGTACTTTGCATTTAAAGAACACCTAGAAAAAAAAGGGGTTAGTTATGCGGGAGCGACTTATAAAGCAGTTGCGGAAAAACTACAACTAAATGGTATCGATAAATCTGAATTTAGTCATGTTTATTTTTGTGGTTTAAACGCGCTTTCCCCAAGTGAAATAGCAATCATTAAAAGCTATCAGCAAAATCTAAAAACTGAATTAATATGGGATCTAGATAATCACTATGCAAATCATCCTGTGCACGAAGCCGGACATTTTTACAGAGCCTTAAAAGAGCGTCATCCGGAACTGACTCAAGGAAAAATTCCTAGTAATTTAGATGTTAATGACAAAAAAATTACAATATACCAGGCTCCTTCTAATGTTGCCCAAGCTAAAATAGCTGCTCAGATTCTTCATGAAATAAGTCCGATTATCTCTTACGAAAAATGTGCAGTAGTTCTGCCCGATTCCGCACTCCTACTTCCCGTGCTTGAAGACCTTCCCAGCTCCATTGAAGCTGTAAATGTAACCATGGGGTTTCCATTGGAAAAAACTGAATTATTTTCTTTATTGGAGTCTATCCTAAAGTTTCAAGAAAATATTCAAAAATATCAAACGGGTGAAAGTGTACATTTTCATTACATTCCATTTCTGCGATTAATCAAACATCCGATTCTAAGAAAATTGTTTAAAGAGGAAGTGGATTCCATTGATCATGCTATTCGCAAAGGAAATAAAGTTTTCATCAATCACGAGGACATCAAAAATATGTCCTTATATCAGAAGCACCCGAATTTATTTAAAAAATGGACTACCCTAGATTCGGAACCAATCCAATTCATTTTAGATTTTCTTGATTACTTGCTACCATTGCTCAAGCAATGCATTGCCAAAAATGAAATTAATTTACACTCCATCAATGTCACAAAAGAAGCACTAAGTAAATTACTCCCTATTCTTTCCGCCTACCCGTATATCCAAAATTTAAGCACGTTCAGAAAAATTTTCAAAAATGCCTGTAGCAATCACCAACTTTCATTTTTCGGTGAACCTTTATCAGGCTTACAAATAATGGGACTTCTAGAAACACGTGCTCTTGATTTTGAGAACTTAATTATTTTATCACTGAATGAGAATATATTACCACGGGCAAAACACGACAACTCCATTTTGCCATATGATTTAAAAAAATTTCACAGTCTACCGGGATCAAAAGAACGAGATGCTGTAATGGCCAATCATTTTTTTAGATTAATACAACGAGCCAAAAGTGTTCATCTAGTTTATGCACCCATTTCAGATGGCTTTGGAGCAGGAGAAAAAAGTAGATTTTTACTGCAATTAAAAGAAGAATTAAAACAAGCTCAAATTGGAAACAGGCGCTTTAAAATTCCCTTGGGTACAAAAATAACTGACAACCAAGTAGTAAAAAACGACCTTTTCTACACAGTTCTTGAAAAATACCTCACTAATAAAGGATTATCTGTATCTGCTCTTAACAAATTCATTCGTTGTCCATTAGACTTTTATTACACGTACATCTGTGGTCTTCGTGATGAAGAAGATGTAGAGGAAGAAATAGAAGACAGCTCTATGGGGCAAATTGTACACCAAGTTCTCGAAGAAATATACAGCCCTTTGATTAATCAAAATCTAGACTGTGATTTTCTTAAAAGTCAGCGCTCAGAGGTTAGAAAAATGACAGAATATCTTTTCATGAAACACTTAAACCAGAATGAGCTACATGGAATGAATTATTTATCTAAAGAAATCGCAATTACCCAAATCGAGAAAGTACTTACTTCAGATATTAATGACCTAGAATTGGGTTCAACTATTCAATTACTAGGAACGGAAGAAGTCGTGTCTGTGCCGTTCGAATATGATCACAATAAAAAAGCAATTCCAATTAAACTAAATGGAACCATTGACAGAATTGATAAAAGAAATGGCACAGTTCGCGTAATGGATTACAAAACAGGTTCTGTTTCTGCCGAAAGCGTAAAGTCGCTAAATCTGTTTGAGTTGAATGAAAAGAGCCATAAGTCATTGCAACTGGCCTATTACTGTTACCTGTATGGGGAATTAAACCCAAATGCGTTGGTTACAAGTTGGATAGTTGCTGTTAAAGGGAGCAAACAACTTTATTTTCAAGGAAAAGTCGACGGTCTTGACACGCACGGATTAGCGTTCCGAAAGTCATTTAGCACTGCTTTAAAAGGGTTGCTGGATGAAATAATGGACCCATCAAAATCATTAGAGCACAACAGTGATTCAGAGTACTGTAAAGTATGCTAAAAGAAAACCCGAGAAGGTGGGGCATCTCGGGTTCTTAGAGCATGGAAAATAAAAACTTAATGAAATAAATCAGTTATGCAATGAAGACGTTCATTTATTTGGGAAGGTTGCCTCGAACGGTTTAAGGAGTGAATTTATACCCGACACCCCTCACAGAATGAAAATGGATTGGTCGTTTTGGATTTTTTTCAAAAATCTTTCGAAATTCAACGATGTAATTATCAATTGTACGTGTTGTTGGATACACATCAAATCCCCAAACTTTTTCCAGAATATCCTCTCTACTGACCACTTGTTCTTGCCGATCGATGAGTAATTTCAACAATTTAATCTGTCTTTTTGTGAGCATAATGATGTCCTTAGAAGGACTCGAAACTTCATAAGTAAGAAAATTGATTTTGCAACCTGAAAAACTAAACTCCCGATACTCTTTATTCAACTCTACTGAACTTCTTTTTAATAAATTCTCTACTCGAAGTAGCAGCTCTTCAAGATTAAACGGCTTAACGAGATAATCATCTGCACCGGCTTTCAGACCATTCACTCGATCTTGACTGCTGTTTTTTGCGGTAAGCATCAAAATAGGTGTTTCATTGTCTTCTAGTCTTATCGTCTCACAAACACTGATTCCACTTAGAACAGGCAACATAATGTCGAGTAATATTAAATCAAACTTCTTAGCTCGTATGGTTTCTAAAGCACTTTTACCATCTGCATAGGACTCCGTGTCGTGTCCCTCAATATTCAGGTTGATTTCAAGAAGATTAGCAATAGACTCCTCATCTTCAACTATACAGATTCTTGCCATATTATATTTAGTGCGTTATCATTTTGAAGAATTTAGCTTTATTATCCGCCAGATGTCGCCTACTAGGCTCATGGCAATTTTGTATAAATTTGAATAATAAAATTCAATATCTTTATGAGGCATTAAAGTAAACAATTATCTCATGAAAATCTCAATTTTATCAATTGGACTTATCGTCCTTTTGTTTTCTAGCACTTTTGCGCAGAAATCAAATAGTAATTCAAATGCTGTTTCCATTGAATCCAAGTCTGTTAATTTGGAAGTTGCGAAATTTAAAATCCATTCAAGTAAACACAATCAATCTAAAGCTACGGAAGCGTCAAGCACAAATACACATTTTTGTAAAGCGCATGATTTAACAAATAAGTTTTTGAAAAAAAATGGACTGGAAGAAGAATACCGAACATTTCAGCAAGAATTATTTCAAACAGCTCAAAATTATGCCTCTGCAAAAGCACTTCGAGGACCTATTCCAATCATATTTCATGTCGTGTACAATTCTCCTGCAGAAAACATCGCGTATAGTGTTATTCAGGACTACATAGATATTCTCAACGAAGACTTTCAACTTTTGAATTCAGATGCCGTAACAGCACATACTTCCGCTAATGGGTTTACTGCAGCAGATGTTGAGCTTTCATTTTGTCTCGCACTTCAAGACCCCGCCGGAAACACCTTAGTGGAACCTGGTGTCGAGCGAGTCAGCACATCGGAGGTTTGGTATGATTCCAACGGCGGTGAAGAAAATAAAATGAAGCAAGCCTCAACGGGAGGTGCTGACGCTTGGCCAAGAGCCGACTATCTCAACGTTTGGATTTGCGACATCACCAATGGAGCATCTTCTGGCACGGCCGGTTATGCCTATTTACCATCCAATTTTATTCCTGTTTTTTGGGATGGTATTGTGTTAGACTACCAGCTTAGCGCTCCAGCAGGGCGAACCTTAACCCATGAGATGGGTCACTTTTTAGGTCTAAACCATACCTGGGAAGGTACTGGTTCAGGAACCTGTGGTGATGATGATGGGTTGGCTGACACTCCTTTTACAGCAGGGCCTTTTTTCAATTATTCGTTTGGTTGCCCAGCAAGTATTTCCACTTGTGGATCAATCGAAACACAATACGAAAATTTCATGGATTACAGCAATTGCTATTCTTTGTTCACGCAAGATCAAGCTAATGTGATGAACTCTACGTTAAACAGCACGGTAGCAGAAAGAAGTAGTCTGCTACTGTCAGATAAGTGCAATGCTACAGGTCCTCCAGTGTGTGCCGCAACATCAAGTGCTTCTACCATAACGGAAGGAAGTTCTGTTAATTTTTTCGATAATTCTACTGGAATTCCGGATACTTGGTCATGGAATTTTGGTGGCGGAATTCCCACCACCTCAAATGTTCAAAATCCTACTGGCATCGTATTTAACACTGCGGGCACATATACCATTACCCTAACATCCTCTAATGCTATGGGGTCGTGTAATACGACTATCACCATAAATGTGATTCCATCAACAGGTTGCGATACAACAAGCAACATTGATGATACCATGACTTTGACCATTTATGGTGCAAGTCCTGGGTTCTTGACAGGAGTAAATGGTTATGGAGATTTAGCCAAAGCCGAAAAATATACTGGTTATTCACCATACACGCATGTTAATGGCGCCCAAGTTTATCTCTTTGGCGTTCAGGATGGTGGGAATGGTGCTAACGTTGACCTTGTCGTCTGGGACGATGCTGCTGGTCTGCCAGGAACTGAAATTGGTCGCAGCACCTTTACGTTAGCGGCGGTTGAAACCGCTCTTGGTGGAGCTGGTGGGCAAGGAGTTGTTAACCTGTTGTTTAATTCGCCGATTGATTTAGCTGGTGCTGATTTCTACATCGGTCTTGACTTCTCTTCCTTTTCGGCTGGTGATACCATTGGAATTGTTCAGAATTTAATCAACGTAGGAAGCAATACAGCATTTGAACAATGGAACGACTTGTCGTGGCATGATATGGAATCTGCTTGGGGAACGGGCTATACCTTTTCTTTGTATCTCAATCCTTATTTAACCGATGTGCCGGTTAGTGCTGTCGCTGCTGTGAGTCCTGCTACAGCTTGTTCTGGTCAGTCAATTGTATTTGATGGGTCTGGATCCATTAACGCAAGTGGTTATGAATGGTTTTTTACGAGCGGAACCCCCGCAACTGGAACTTCTGTTTCAGAAAGCGTAAGCTATGCAGCACCTGGCACTTACACAAACTATTTAATTTCAACAGGATCTTGTAGTGGTCGAGATATCGACTCCATTGAAGTAATTATAACGTCAGGACCAAACAATGCGGTTACCGCTGTAGATCCTACGTGCGCAGGTAATGACGGGTCCATCTCTATTAGTTCAACAGGAGGTTCTGGAACCTACGAATACAGTATTGATGCCGGTTTAACATTCCAGACCTCTACTCTTTTTTCAGGATTGCCGTCGGGCACTTATACAATTCTGATCAATGATATGGTTACGGGTTGCAGCTCTTCAGAAACCGTGATTGTCAATAGCACACCGTCTGGACTAGATGTAAATACTATTGAACAAATTGAATCCTGTGACGGTAACGATGGAAGCATTGACATTTCTGCAAGTGGCGGTTCAGGCAGCTATGAATACAGTATTGATGGAGGCCTAACATTCCAGTCTTCTGGCCTATTTTCAGGATTAGCAGGTGGAACTTATACCATTGTTGTCAATGACTTATCACTCGCTTGTACAGGTAATTCAACCGCAAACGTTTCAACCTCTACTTCCCTAATTCTAAGTGTATCTGGTACGGACCCAACTTGTATTGGAAGTGATGGTAATATAGATGTTACAAGCACAAATGGATCTGGATCTTTTGAATACAGTATTGATGGAGGAATTACATTTCAATCTTCAGGAATCTTTACAGGTTTGATTGGAGGTGTTTATAATATCTTGGTAAATGACTTAGCCAATTCATGTTCAGGAACAGATGTAATTACTTTAAATGCAAGTACAGGTGGAGCAACAGCCTCAATCACAGCTTCTTCAACAACAATTTGTGTTGGTGATGCAGTTACACTAAGCGCATCAGGCGGCACGTCTTATGATTGGAATACGGGCCAAACAACAGCCTCTTTCACCGATACGCCGACAACAACAACAACCTACATCGTAAGCCTAGAAGATGCAAGCGGATGCTCGGATTCAACAAGTATTACCATAGTTGTGAACCCTATACCCGTTACTTCCGTTTCTCCAGATACTTCTATATGCGCAGGCGAAACAGTAACACTTGTAGGCAGCGGAGGAACAAGCTATTTTTGGAATACTACAGAAACATCTGCAGCTATTACTGTTACACCAGCTAATACCTCTACCTATTCTGTAATAGCATCTAACGGTTCTTGTTCAGGATCCATAGAGTCAGTAGTGGTTACAATTCTTCCGACACCAAATTTAATTATCAATGCTTCCGTCACAACCACGTACTTGAGCCTAGGTGGAGCAGTTGACTTTAGTAATGTTGGAAGTTCAGCAGCATCTTATACATGGGATTTTGGTGACGGAGGCACATCAACTTCTATTTCACCAACGCACATTTACACCACTGTTGGAACATATACGGTCATCTTGACTGGAACATTAGGTTCATGTACCAGTACCGATACAATTGTAATTACTGTGCAAGACGAAGTATCTATTTCAGATTCACCGGAAGGGTTTGAAATGAATATTTTTCCAAATCCCTCTAATGGACTAGTAAATGTTGGAATTCAAAAAATGGGAACTGATGCCCTGCAAATTCAAATTGTGAATACCATTGGTCAGCTTATTTTCAAAAATGACATGAAAGGTGCTATTATCAATGCTCAAATCGATTTATCCAAAGAAGCATCTGGCACTTATTTTGTTAGAATTTTAACGGGTTCAGAAATTATTACCAGAAGAATATTTATAAATCCTTGATTAGTAAATCATATTTTTTTGAGGGCATCCTAGAGATGCCCTTTTTTATTTATAATTTAACATCATGATACCTAACAACATTTCTCCAGTTGACCTGAATAAAATATCTACAGATACATTATTACAGACCTTGGACATTGAATTTGTAGAGCTTGGTGCGGACTACATTGTTGCCAAAATGCCAGTGAACGAAAAAACCCAGCAACCAATGGGTCTTTTACACGGAGGCGCAAGTGTCGCTTTGGCAGAATCCATTGGTAGTACCGGAACATATTTAATGTTGAATACCGAAAAACAAACAGCCGTCGGATTAGAAATTAATGCCAATCACGTGGGCAGTGTACACTCTGGTTTTGTATTCGGGAAAGGAACTATCCTTCATAAAGGAAAGACCACACACATTTGGAATATAGAAATAAGAGATGAAAACGAAAAAATGATTTCTGTTTGCCGACTTACTATGTTAATCCTTGATAGAAAGAAGTAAATGGTACTCCATGAAGATACAAGCTTTGCTTGTTACAGTTTACCAGGCTCAACAAATTTCGAGCTGATTCAAGGAAAAATCCTAAAATTACCGATCTGTGAATTACCAACTGAGTATGGTTTTTTAATCGCGGAATTTGAAAATAATCGTCAAGCTTATTTTCTCTCATGTTTATCCAGAAAAACAAATCCAACTTTTCAATTTAATGTAATCCAAGATTTTAAATCGGTAAACATAACGGAAGCTAACTATTTGGATTTATGTAAAGATTACATCAATGAATGTCATCTGAATTTAAACAAAATAGTGCTCTCTAGGATTAAAACAATTCCCAGTTCCTTTGAAGCTGATCAACTATTTCACGCTCTCAGAAATGCATATCCCGAAGCCTTTGTTTATTTGATCAATTCACCAGAATTTGGCACTTGGATTGGAGCGACACCAGAAACACTTTTAAAAAGAAAATTCGACCAGTACTCAACGATTGCGTTAGCAGGGACTAAACCATTACAAGGAAACACAGAATGGACTCCGAAAGAAAAAAATGAACAACAATTGGTTACCGATTTTATTATTGATGAATTGATAAAACTTAAAATCGATGTTAATTCTGTTGGACCTAGTACGGTCAATGCAGGTAATTTACAACACATCTGTACACAAATTGACTTTAAAACTGAAACGAAACGATGTAAAATAATCAATGCCTTACATCCTACACCTGCTGTTTGTGGATTACCCCCTCTAGAAGCCAAAGAAAAAATATTGACTTCAGAGCAGCATTCTAGAGAATTATATACCGGATTTCTTGGCCCAATAAATTCCAATAACACCGATCATCTGTTTGTCAATCTTCGATGCTTAAAGGCAAATAACAAGCAACTTCATATTTATGCTGGTGGCGGCATCACCGCAGATTCTAACCCAAGAGATGAATGGAATGAAACCGAATTGAAGGTGCAAACGCTGTTGGGAGTTATAGAAAAAATGTAGACCTTTACTTTGTGCATACAGACAAAACTTTAGTCAAACACCTCGCAGATCTTTGTGCAATGAAAGGCATAGAAGATGTTGTTCTATCTCCCGGATCTAGAAATGCCCCATTAACGATTTCATTTGATGAACACGAGAAGATTAATTGCAGTGTAATTCCTGATGAACGATGTGCAGGATTTTTCGCTTTAGGAATAGCTCAACAAAGCGATCAGACCGTTGCATTGTGTTGCACTAGTGGCACAGCAAGTCTGAACTATGCTCCCGCAATTGCAGAAGCATTTTATCAACGCATTCCACTTTTAATTTTAACTGCAGACCGACCAGTAGAATGGATTGGTCAAGGTGAAGGTCAATCCATCGTTCAAAGAGATGTATATAAAAATTTCATTTTAGGCTCATTTGAGCTTCCACAAGATCCAATAAATCCGGATGAAATTTGGAGTGGCGGACGAATCATTAATGAAGCAATCGACTTATGCACCCGGCTTAGAGGACCTGTCCATATTAATTTACCGCTGAAGGAAAACCTATACGGAACTACAAATCTCTCGTCAGCACCCAAATTAATAAAAGATGTTAGAGGTGATAGAAAGCTTTCTACAGACCAATTGGATTCACTAGCAACACTCTGGGATTCTCACAAAAAAATATTGATTTTATGTGGCCAAGCTGCGCCCAGTACCAGCTTAAAAAATGCTTTGCAAATAATTGCAGATGATCCTGGGGTTGCCATACTTACTGAAACAACTGCTAATTTATGTTCCATGGCTTTTAACGGTTCCATTGATCGAGTGGTTAATGCCCTTTCTGAAACAGAAAAGCAATCCTTTGCTCCGACACTGCTGATTACATGTGGCGGTGCTATCATTAGCAAAAAAATCAAAACGTATCTGAGAGCTTCGAATATTAAAAGCCATTGGAATATCACAGAATATGAAGGTCACCAAGATACGTTTCAAAGTTTAACGAAGAGTATCTATTGTTCTCCAGAACATTTTTTTCACGGGTTAAAAAATCGAATAAAACCATCATCATCCAGTTTTAGAACTTTATGGAAAGGCAAAGATTTATTAACGGAAGAAAAACACAATGCATTTTTAAACGAAGCTGAATTTTGTGATTTGAAGGCGTACCAGGTTATCATAGAATTTTTACCTCCCCATTCTATTGTGCACATGGCGAACAGTACAGCAGTTCGATATGTTCAATTATTCAAACAAATTGATAATATTGAATATTTTTCAAATCGAGGAACAAGTGGAATTGATGGAAGTACTTCTACTGCTGCAGGAATGGCTTTTAGATCGGATAAGATCAATACGCTTTTAACCGGTGACATGAGCTTTTATTACGATTCAAATGCATTTTGGAATCGTCAATTAGGTGGTAATTTAAAAATCATCATGTTAAACAATCAGGGCGGTGGGATTTTTAGAATAATAGAAGGTCCGGACAGCACCAATCAATTGGAAGAATATTTTGAAACGGAACAAAATATGACAGCCAAAGGAATTGCGACTCAATTTAACTTAAATTACCATCAAGCGTCGAATTCGATGGAATTAGAAAAAGAACTGGAACATTTCTTTAATATGCCAGACAACAATAGACCTTCCATTTTAGAAATATTTACACCTCAATTATTAAACGACAAAGTGCTAAAAGCTTATTTTACCGCTTTGGATTAGAATCGAGAAACCCAAAAATCTTATTTAGGACGCTCGAAATAATCTGGTAAGGCACCGCCGTCGGTATTTAATTGATTCATTCGCAAGCTACCTTCTGCGTCACGCGACCATTCACTTTCCGGATAATCTTTCATTATTTGATTATAGATTTTTGTAGAAGCAGTGATGTCACCTAATTGCCATAGCGTGAATGCCCGCAAGCTCATTTTTTCCGGTCGTAGTGGGTGATTAGGAAATTCATCTATCATCATCTTTAAAACCGTATCTGCATTTTTTAATCGTCCTGAACCGGTTGCTGCCGCTCTAGCGTATTCCATTACTACCATGCGCAATGAATCATTGGGAAATGAATTTAGAAATTGGATGGATTGCGCATACAAGTCCGCAGCTTTCAGGCCGTTGGTTGCACCATCTTCGTATAACAGTTCTTTGTGTAGGTTTTCCAACTCCTCAAATACGGATGCCGCAGTTTGCTCTTTTGCTTCACCTGTTCCATCATTATTGGAATTTTCAACTTCTTCGCACGAAATTGCAAAAATGATTAGGGGAATAATAAGTAGTATCCTCATTTATTTATCTCTTTTTATTTGGAAAACGCATTCTATAATTGACCTCAACCTGGCCTTTAGAAATATCTGATAACCTGGACTTCAATAACCGTCTTTTCAACGGGCTCAAATAATCAGTAAACAAAACACCTTCTATATGATCATATTCGTGTTGCACAACACGGGCAGCCAAACCGGTCAATTTTTCTTCTTTAAGTTGCCAATTTTCATCAAAATAACTGATTACTATATCTTTTCTTCGAAAGACTTCTTCTCGAATTCCCGGAATACTTAAACAGCCTTCGGAGAAGCCCCATTCAGGACCTGTTTCTTCTTCAATTATGGGATTAATGAATGTTCGTTGAAACGTTTGAAGAAACTCCTGTTCCAATTTCTCTTCTTCACTCTCCGGATCATCTTCAGCGAAAGCTGCAGCATCGATTACAAACAACCTCAAAGATTTACCAACCTGAGGCGCAGCAAGGCCCACTCCTCTTGAATCATACATCGTCTCAAACATATCACTAATTAGTTTAGACAAATCCGATCCTTCTACCAGTTCTTCACATTCCTTTCGCAGAACTGCATCACCATATGCTGTAATCGGTAAAATCATAGATCATCAATTAAGCACAAATTTAGTGTATTTAGATGCAATTATCGATGATTTCATGACGATTATCGGGTAATTCTAATGAAATACGTCAGATTGATTAAATTTTCAGGCGTTAAATCAATTAATAGTGACCATACACATTAGAAGATAAGAGTGATCAA
>CAJQPO010000119.1 GCA_905480225.1 uncultured Flavobacteriales bacterium
AGTTGTGCATTAAAACTAATAATAATACGTCTAACTATAACCTAGTTTCATAATTACAAATCAAACAGATAACTTTTAATTATACGATTATTTGTCGCTTGTATTTCGCTTAAGGGACGATAATAGATCAATACAGGATTACCTCCCTTTGGTCGGTGCTTTCGCATCAAAGATGCTCAGGTCAAACGAGGCTAGAACCTGCATGAAATAAGAAATCCCAAACCAGTCCGCAAGGACTAATTTGGGACTTCCTTAGCCCGGCAGGATTACTAAAGTGATCCTTTGTACTCCAAATTCCGAAAAGAAAGCTTGATCGCAAGCGATCTCGGCTTTCTGTAATTTCCTCTCTCGCTGAAACAGGTTTCTCTCGTCCGTAAATTAAAAAAGCCCACCCTTCGGGTGAGCTTTCTTTTCTTTGTGAGCCCGGCAGGATTCAAACCTGCAACCGCTGGAGCCGAAATCCAGTGCGCTATTCAGTTGCGCCACGAGCCCAATTTAGGAATAGGTATAGACTACAAATTAGCTTTGTGTCTAATTCCGCAACAAAAGTAGTAGAAATTCTTACAATAAATTTTAATTTCTTTAGTTTGTAGACAGCAGTGAAACAACTATTCATATCAGCGATTATTTTTCTTCAAGCAGGAGGTCTTTTGGCTCAGCTTCCAGAGGTTGGGTTTTGGAGAGATCATTTACCATATAGTAAGGTAATTGGGGTAGTTCAAGATGATGACTTGATTTATGCTGCTACTCCTCACTCAGTGTTTACATTTAACACCCAAGATCAGAGCATTGAAAAGCTGATGAAGGGAATTAGTTTATCAGATATTGGAATTAATTGTATAGCACACAACGCCAATCAACATACCGTTGTAATAGGTTATTCCAATGGTAATATTGACCTGATTAAAGGAAATCAAACCACGAACATCTCATCGATTAAGAATTCAAGTATTGTTGGAGACAAGGGAGTATACGGCATTCATTGTGTAGATCAATGGGCTTATCTGGCACTAGGTTTTGGCATTGTAAAATTGGACCTAAGCCGAAATGAAGTAAACGACACCTATATTATTGGTGATGGCGGCAACTATGCGAAAGTAAATGATGTAGCTACGGACGACAACAAAATATACGCGGCCATGGAAAACGGCATAAAAGAAGCCGACCTCAGCAATCCATTTTTGGTGGATTACACACAATGGAGTAGTCGCACCGATCTTCCACATGCCGGTATGAATATTTCGCAGATAGAATTATTTGAGGGCAAGTTGTTTGTAGCGGATCAAAATCCTTTTTTCAATGATGATTCCTTATTCGCGTTTAATGGCGCAATATGGGAAATAGACCATTCGGAATCAGGGAAAGATATTTTTAGTCTTCGCGCTGCAGCAGGAAAATTAGTGGTTACCCACCGAAGCTCGGTTGCTATACTGAACGGATTAAATGACCGGCTTGAAAATCTATACAATTTTGGAGGTAATTTTTTTAATTCATTTGATGCACACTATGACGGGGTGACGACTTGGATTGGTGCAGAGCGAAAAGGCCTAATTAAGGCAATTGGAAACTGGAATACGCAGTCTATTTACCCTCAGGGGCCGTTATTTTCAGAAAGCTATTCTATGAATTTTGTTGAAAATGATTTATGGATTACTGCTGGTCAGCTTCAAGGAGGCTTAGGAGCTAATGGATACAACAGAAATGGGTTCTGCAAGTTCGCGGGAGACTACTGGCTTACATTCAATGAAAACACGAACAGTTCACCTGTTTTTGATAGTACAGATGCTTTTGACTTTACGTATGTGGCTGTTGACCCCAGCAATCCTGAGCACATATTTGTGTCCTCTAGCTCCGCACTGGGTTTAATGGAAATGACAGGTGACGAGATTAATAATTTGTTTAATAAAACAAACTCTAGTATCGAACAGAGAACAGGAACAACTGACCTTTATGACCTGGCAGAATGCCATTTTGATGTCGATGGAAATTTATGGGTAACAAGCTCAAGATCTCCATCCCCATTAAGTATGAAAACAACAGATGGCACATGGAAAAACTACAGCTGTACATCACTTTTGCCAACAGACAGAATCTCTAACTCTGTTATGGATGACAACGGAACCATATGGGCAACTGTGCCACGCAAAGGAATATGGGCGTACAAAACGAACCTAACTCCAACGGATGATAATGACGACGAATGTCAGGTGCTTACAACCACGGTTGGCAATGGCGCCTTACCTGTTGCAAATGTAAATTGTATTGCATTAGATTTAGATGGTGAATTATGGATTGGAACAGATGCTGGACCCGCAGTAATATATAGCCCATCGAATGTATTTAACGGAGGGAACTATGATGCCCAGCAAATATTGATTGAGCAGGACGGGAACGTTCAAATATTATTGGAGACAGAGTCGGTAACAACGATTGAGATTGACGGGGCAAACAGAAAGTGGATAGGAACCCAAAATTCAGGTGCTTTCTTAATTAGTGAAGACGGAACTACCCAAGTACTTCACTTTAATGAAGACAATAGTCCGCTGCCGTCAAATGAGATAAAAGACATCGAAATCAATGGCGAGCTGGGTGAAGTTTTCTTTGGTACATCAAAAGGTGTTTTTTCTTATAGAGGCAGCGCAACGGCAGGCGGCGATTTTTATTCAGAAGTTTATGCCTACCCCAATCCGGTAAGGCCCGAATTTGATGGCACGATTGTGATTAAGGGGTTGCTAAGAGATTCAGATGTTAAAATTACAGACGCTAGTGGTAACCTAGTATTTGAAACAACCTCTTTTGGTGGGCAAGCTTTGTGGAACGGCAGAACTTTCGATAATCAAAAAGTTTCAAGTGGCGTTTATTTGGTTTTTGCTTCCAGTGAAGATGGGTCGTTGGCGGTAGTAACCAAGATTGCAATTATCAACTAATTGCGCTTCAGAAATCACGTTAATTTAGAATAAGGATGTTAGAAGCAGATACAGGCATTGTTTTTCATCACATTAATTACGCAGAATCAAGTGTTATAGTCAAGCTACTATCTAAGAATCACGGTTTAATTTCACTGATGATAAAGGGGGCAAAAAAGAAAAAGTCCAGCACGATTGCAAAATTACAACCGTTGTCTTTGGTTACTGTCGAGTACTATTATTCTGAGCAAAAAGACCTACATACAGTTCGAAATTTGGACCTTAACACTCCATTCAAGACGCTGCACACCAACCCCATGAAAGCCGCAGTATTACTATTTCTCAATGAAATATTGTTCAAGGCTATTCAGCAGCAGGAAAAAAGCGATCCGGTATTCGACTTTATCCAATCTTTTTTAATAAAAATGGACCAGACGGAATTTAACCCAAATAGTCACTTGTGGTTTGTTAGTAAACTGACGACATTTTTAGGAATGGCCCCAGACATTTCAAGCCATAAGAAAGGAGCTGTTTTGAATCTAATTGAGGGGGAATTTGTTGTCGACAGCTATAGGAAAGGGGAGTCTAGTGTAATTGCCTCAGAAACCATATTTCGATTAATGGGCATGGAATTTGATGCGTTAAAAGAATTAAAGCTCACACGAGAAATACGTAGAGAAACACTTCAAACCTTGATTGATTATTATCAAATTCAGCTGGAGGGAATAAAAAACATAAATTCGCACCTCGTTTTGCAAGAACTTTTAGAATGAGAATCCCGGTATTTTTCATGTTCTTATTACCTATGCTTGAATGCGCGGCACAAGTTGTCCAGGTAATTGACCCATTGGATTATAGGCCTATCGCAGACGTGGTTATTTCTGACGCAAAGTTTACCAAGTCAGTTAAAACCAATTTAGTTGGCCAGGTTTCATTGGCGCCCTTTAATGCCAAAGATTCGTTAGTCTTTGAAAACCCCTATTACAATACGAAAAAGGTGTTGTACAAAACATTAAAGAAAGATGGATTTAAATTGTTTTTATTAGATAAATCCTTCATGTTCGAAATCGAGGTTGACGATGGATTAAAAAGGGATCCTCCAAAAACGAGTACAAATTCTCAAATTAAAATATTAGCACCGGAAGAGATTGCTAACATTAATGCGCAAACTACTGCTGACATGTTAGAATCTACAGGTTCGGTTATGGTTCAAAAAAGTCAAGCAGGAGGAGGGAGTCCAATAATTAGAGGATTTGAGGCGAACCGAATTTTATTAGTAGTGGACGGAGTAAGAATGAATAATGCGATTTACAGATCAGGCCATCTGCAAAATGCGATAACTGTAGACAACAATGTCCTTCAATCCACAGATATTTATTTTGGCCCGGGATCTGTTATTTATGGGAGCGACGCACTTGGGGGAGTGATTCATTTTCACACCAAAACACCAAGATATAAAGGTACAAAAGATTTCACAGGGGGAAGTGTTAAATCTGTTGCGAGATACAGCTCTGTAAATCAAGAAAGAACCGGTCACATCGATTTAGAATTGGGCGGCAAAAAATGGGCTTATCTGGCTTCACTTACAAGGTCTTCTTTTGGTGACTTAAGAATGGGAACAAACAGGGCTCACGGTTTTGATGATTTTGGATTGATGAGACAGTATGCAGAGCGCATCAATGGGTCGGATTCGGCGGTGATTAATGCAGACCCTAATGTGCAGGTTGGAACGGCATACGGGCAGTATGACATGCTCCAGAAGGTGAGGTACAAAGCGTCAAAAAACGTTGATTTGATTTGGAATACGCAGTATTCCACTTCTACCAATATAGGCCGGTTTGATAGGCTGAACGATACCGTTGGTGGGTTGCCCAAATATGCAGAGTGGTACTATGGACCCCAGCGAAGAATATTAACTTCTTTAAAGGGTGTCATATCAAATCAATCAGGACTTTTTAATAAAGCCAGCTTTATTGTGGCGTTTCAAAACATTGATGAAGACCGAATTAATAGAAAATTTAATAACAAATGGAGAAACAGTCGTTTCGAAGATGTACAAGTGTATAGTCTCAATCTTGATTTCGCAAAAACCTTGAACGACAGGCAGTCTATTTCTTATGGTGCTGAGGCAACGCATAACATCGTTGCATCTACGGCATATTCGCAAAATATTTTAACCCTCGAAAAAGTGAGTACATCAACCCGGTACCCAGATGGAGGGAGTACAATGAGCACTTTTGCAACTTATTTTGCTTATGACAGAAAGCTTTCAAAGTATGCGGTTTTGAAATCGGGGGTTCGATATTCCAGAGCGATTTTAAAATCAAGCTTTTTGGATTCTAGTTTGCTAAAGCTTCCGTTTGATGAAATCAATTTTAATGGAGGAGCACTTTCTGGTAGTTTAGGAATCATGGTAGAGCCCGATCCCACAAGCAAAGTGAATTTTATTCTTTCATCAGGTTTTCGCAGCCCTAATGTTGATGATTATGGGAAAGTATTTGAAAAAAATGGATATGTGGTTGTACCCAACAACGAGCTAAAACCTGAAAACGCTTATAATGGAGAGATCAGTTTTGTAAAGTCTTTTCGAAAGACTATAAAAACAGTAACCTCTTCGGAACAAAAAGCAGAAGCGATTCGATTGGGTGCGGGAGTTTTTTATACGCAACTTACCAATACGATTGTGCGTGTTGACCATCAACTTAATGGTGAGGATTCTATTTTATATGATGGCGAACTAGCAAGAGTGCAAACCAACAGCAACGCTTCCAATGCCTTTTTACTAGGAGGCAGCGCCGAGTGCATGATTCGATTTACACCGTCGATTAATTGGAACACAACAGTTACCTATTCTTTTGGAGAAGATTTATCAAACAGTGCTCCTTTGGGGCATATCCCACCTATATACGGACAAAGTACCATAAGTCTGGTAAGGCGGAATTGGAATTTATCCTTTTTTGCCCGATTTAATGGGGCAAAACAAGCCATAGACTATTCGCCAAATGGAGAAGATAATTTAGCAGAAGCAACGAAAAACGGGACGCCCGCTTGGCATACATTTAATTTGAAATTAGGCATTCATCTGCATGAGTATGTTTTATTGCAACTGGGGTGTTACAATCTTCTTGATCAACACTACAAACAATTCTCTTCTGGAATATCTGCTCCCGGCAGAAACCTGTCATTTACCCTTAGAATGGGTTTGAATAAACGGAATTAATTCTTTTGGGTGATTCTTGTTATCTTCGGCCAAACTCATAATTAATGCAACGATTTATTGCGGTATTCATTTTTTTAATTTTTGCTCAAGCGCACTATGGACAAAAGAAAAAAATAAATGCCTTGTCTTATGATGAATGGAACCACATCAAGAACGAACAGATTTCAGATAATGGAACCAGGATTACTTTCGAAATTAACCCAATCGCGGGAGATGGAGCGCTCTACATTTCTAGCGGATCCGATTCAAATGTAAACAGGATACCGAGAGGAAAGTCAGCGCAGATATCGTCAGATGGAAATACCGTTATTTTTAAAATTAGTCAACCTTACGATTCGATTCGGGCACTAAAAATTAAAAAGGTAAAAAAGGCAAAATTTCCAAAAGACAGTGCTGCGATTTGGCACTACGGAACAGACACCTTACTTCGTTTTGACATGGTGGATAGCTACAGCATAGCAGAAGAAAAATCAAGTTGGACGGCAATAGTGTTTGATGACGATGATCGATTTAAGTTAGTAGAAAAGAAAAAGTGTTTTTTAAGAAGGAAGAAGCCTGAGCCACCTACAATAACAGAGAAGGGAAAAGCAACTCTTTTTATCAATCCAGCAACTGGACAACGACTTACAACAGAAAAAGCAGATGAGTACGCAATGTCAAGATTTGGGAACAAAATTGCTTACATCAGAAACAGAGTTATTTCGGACAGCTTGGATTCTGCCTCCGTATATCTGTATTATACAAGATTAGACAGTACCGTAAGGGTTTTTCATCGCGAAGGATCCGCAAAGAACTTGTTTTTTGATGAAGCCGAAAAAAGCCTTGGATTCATGGCGTCTGCAGATACTGGCGAAAATAAAAATTACACCCTTTATGTATTCGATAACGAGAGAATAACTCAGCCCATTCAATCGGATTGGCTGGAAGAGGGCTGGGGAATAAATGATGCACATGAGCCGTATTTTTCAAAGTCAGGAGAAAGACTTTTTCTATACACCTCGCCATTAAAAAAGAACGAATCAAAAGACACTATTCCAGCAGATGAAAAAGCCCAGCTTGACGTGTGGAACTACAAAGACGGTCGGCTTCAGCCTCAACAACTACTTTCTGTTAAAAGAGACAGGAATAAGGGTTATTTAGCGGTATGGAATAGGGTGGAAAATAAGTTTAGTCAAATAGGCAGCGAAACCCTGGACTTTGAGGGTTTTTCGCAGATGGACGGGGATGGTGATTTCTGTTTAGGATCTACACAGCTTCCATATGAACGACTCATGTCTTGGGAGGGTTGGTTCAGCGACTATTATAGAATTAGTGTCGCAACTGGTGAACAAAAGTTGCTGGCAAAGAAAGTACAATATCGGCCGTATTTTTCTCCTGAAGGAATGTGGTTTGCCTACTTTAGTCAGACTGACACAACCTGGCATGCGGTAAACTGTGAAACGCTTGAAGATAAAAGCATCACAGCCGGTATACCGACCCGATTCGACAACGAAGATGACGATCACCCAATGGCACCTAATCCATACGGCATTGCGGGTTGGACGAAGGGTGGCGACATTATTGTTTATGATAAATTTAATGCATGGCGAATTAATTTAAAGGATGAATTTCCACCTCAAAACCTAACAAGAACAAGAAGCTCGGGGTGGGAGTATCGATACTGGAAACAAGATCCTGAGGCACATTACATCGACTTAAAGGACGTTACTTTCTGGGAAGGATTCAATCATACAACAAAAGCAATGGCGATTGCAGAGTTGGGGCGGCAATCTATTCGAAACATTTATCGAGCTGACGCTCAAATGACCTCGCTAATAAAAGCTAAAAAATCAGATAAAGTAATCTTTCGAACCCAGCGTTTTGAAACCTATCCAGACTTAAAAGTTACGACAACGGGATTTACTGAGGTGATCCCAATCAGTGAGGCTAATCCGCAACAAAGTGATTACAACTGGGGAACCGTAGAGCTGATTTCATGGAAAAGCTTTAAAGGATTAGAGCTTGAGGGTTTGTTGTATAAGCCTGAGAATTTTGATCCTGAAAAACAATATCCATTAATGGTCTATTTTTATGAGAAGAATTCGCATAACCTGCATCGCCATTTTACCCCAAGACCAACGGCGTCGATTATTTACCCAAGTGAATATGCGAGTAATGGATACCTCGTTTTTATTCCAGACATTAAATATACAGACGGCCACCCAGCAAAAAGTGCCTATGATTGTATTGTTTCAGGGACTGATTTTTTAACAAAAAAATTCAGCTGGGTTGATTCTTCAAAAATGGCATTGCAAGGACAGAGCTGGGGCGGATATCAAACGGCCATGCTAATCACCATGACCAATAAATACAAATGCGCGATGGCAGGGGCACCCGTCAGCAATATGACAAGTGCTTACGGGGGCATTCGTTGGGGCAGTGGATTAAGTAGAATGTTTCAATATGAACAAACACAAACAAGGCTTGGTGGGAACCTGTGGGACAGCCTTGATGTGTACATTGAAAATTCTCCAATATTTTACGTTCCAAAGATTGAGACTCCGGTATTAATAATGCACAACGATAACGATGGTGCGGTTCCTTGGTACCAGGGAATTGAGTATTTTGTTTCCCTTCGCAGACTGAACAAACCAGCTTGGCTTCTAAACTATAATGGAGATCAACACAACCTCAGGAAGAAAGCAAACATGCGTGATTTGAGTATCAGAATGAGGCAGTTTTTCGACCACTATTTGTTAGATAAACCTCAACCAAAATGGATGACAGAGGGTATACCAGCGATAGAAAAAGGTAAAAACTACGGATTAAAACTGGAGGAGTAATTGACTATTTCTTAGCAGTTTCCAAAGAACGTTGTTCTAGGTGTTTTTCAATTTCATTAAGCCTGTGCAGAATGGTTTCTTTTTCAGATTTTAATTCATGAAATTTTTCATTTAAAGCCTTAAACGCTAACGTCTTTTCTTCCAAAAGCTCTGCTTTATGTATTAAGCCTTTTAGGGCCGCCATATTAACACCATCAATGTCAATGGTTGTTATTGTTGTATCTGATTCACCAAAGCCAAAGAGCGCGTAAAAGTCTTGCGCCATTGGTCCAATATGTCTTATGCTGGAGTCTTGGGTTTTGTAGTTCCACTCACTCACTTCAATAGACTTTAACTTTTTCAAGATGTCCATTTCGTCAACTTGCACAATATTTTCTTTTTTAGTTGAGTCAGAAACAGAAGCCCAAGCACCACCTCCTGCAGGCAATGTAACCCCAGTGGACAAGTCACTGGCAGAATAAAAAATAGTGCCGCCAGCCGCACGGACCATGAATTGATTTTCTGTGGTAGAGTACAACGGTGCAGCAGTTGTCGATTTATCAGCGTATAAAAAAGATCCTTTATGACTAACAACAGCCTGGTAGCCCAGTGCATAAGCGCTTGTGTCTGAAGCGGAACAATAATACCCAAGGGCAACGGCATATGCTTTAGTTGCGGTTGGATGATACCCTAAAGCAACAGAGGCAAAACCGCTAGAATTTGCGGCCCTTCCCATGCCAATGGCAGCCGTGCCAGATACTGTTGTGTTTTGACCTTGCGCAAAGGAATAATCGCCATATGCTTTAGTGTCATAACCAGTTGCGAATGATCCATCGCCAGCAGATAAGCAAGCAAAGCCAAAAGAGGCGGAATAATCACCACTCGGAGTATTGTTATATCCTGACGAAAAAGAATAGTTACCCATATAACTGTCATTTAAGTTAACAGTCCCTCCTCCAACGTAGAAGTGGCTTTTTTTAGGATAATAAACCAATCGATCCCCGGTAAATACTTGCGATACTCCAGAACCATGAGTGCCAGAAAACAAAAAACCATTGTTACCGTTAATTTCAAAATCTGCTATTGGTGAAGCGCTATTAACACCAATTTTTCCATCACTTGTTATTCTCATTCTTTCAGTACTGTCTGTTTTAAATATAACATCTGCCGCATTGATTGAACCTATAAATTCTGATCCTACAAGAGTATTGCCATTTAGGTCCCAACTGTTCAAGCAATTCAATGCGTATTGGGCTGTATCGGCATAGACGGCGGAATTGCTGTTAATTGCATTCTCAACAGAAATTGCATAACTAGCAGAGTCTGAAAAAAATGAGAAGGCAGTAGAATTAGCCATCATCGAAGAATCACTGAACACAGAG
>CAJQPO010000120.1 GCA_905480225.1 uncultured Flavobacteriales bacterium
AAACCCATCGCAGATAACGATACGGAAGAGGGAAGGCAAAAAAATAGACGAGTTGAAATGACCATTCAATTTGAATAAATTGTGACTGAAAAATATACAACTCTTTAATTGGGCAATTGGGAAACCAAATAGGTGTATTGGAAAAAAATCGTAATCCAAACCCTTGTCGTTCCCGTAAATTTGGCCGTTCAAATAAAATGAAAAATTATCTCAAACAATGTGTTTTCGAAGAAGACCATCGGCTAACTGGATTACTCGCGAGGCTTTAAGGTAACCAAAGCTTATTAGGGTTAAACATAAAACTTTACGCTAAATACTTCTCATTTCTTGTGTCTCTATTGCTCATCCTAGAACAAGACAATCCTCAAAGCACAGCTCGAACCTGCCTAAAGTGTTCCTATTTTTAGTTACTTTTGACCGCCCGTGGCATTGCTCTTAAGAAATATTGTTTTTTTAGTCTTCCTAGCTTCCTGTGCTGTTGCCGATCAAGGCGAATTGAACAGCACTAAAAGCTATCAATGCGATGCCGAATTAACCATTGTCCAAAAAGGAAAAAAGGTGTTTCTTACTAAAAAATCCACCTTCTATGGAGGAGAAATGCAATCCTTCGAACAAGCACATGGTGGCAAGTACTCCTGCAAGCTAAGTGGGCAAAACAGCATTGGAATGACCATTCGGCTCTACGACATCAAACCGGGTGATTATATTGACATTTCTATCTGGAAAAAAAGTGCTTCGAAAGAGCAGGGAAGCTTGGTTATATCCTCTACAAAACCAAGCACGCTGTATGAAAGAATCGTTATGCCTATCGTAGAAGAAGAAACGGGTTGGCAGAAACTGCACTACACATTTATGGCGATGAA
The DNA here is from genome assembly GCA_905480225.1 of uncultured Flavobacteriales bacterium. Taxonomy (GTDB): domain Bacteria; phylum Bacteroidota; class Bacteroidia; order Flavobacteriales_D; family Parvicellaceae; genus UBA10066. Next base: position 864 of record CAJQPO010000120.1, read on the forward strand.
GAACTACCAAGAGCTGATAATTTATGGCTATAATCCTGACGATGAGCCCGTATATTTTGATGATTTAAGTATTGTTCGTCACCGCTCTCGGCCCATCAGCTATAACGAAGAAGATGCACTTGAAATTAAAATTTCAACTGCGACAATGAAGGTTCTAGATTCGCTTCGTTTGCGGGCTCTTGATAATGGAATCATTGACAATACGCTCAAGGATTATTTCGATGCTGAATTAAAAACGGCAAAAGAGGTTATTCCAATACAAATTCGACTTAAGGGAGACTGGACAGACCATTTACAAGGAGACAAATGGTCTTTTCGAATAAAAGTAAAACCAGGATTTTCATTTAATGGACTCAAATCGTTTTCCATTCAAAGCCCACATACCCGTTCTTTTTTAGAAGAATACGTGCTACATAAGCTCTTAGAACAAGAAGATGTTTTAACAACCAGATACGAGTTTTCTCCGGTAATATTAAACAACAAAAACCTAGGAATATATGCTATTGAGGAGCACTTTGATAAACAATTATTGGAGGCCAAAAAACGACGAGAGGGCCCAATTTTAAAGCTTGATGAAGGTGGGCATTGGGAACAAGTGCTCTACAACTTAAAGCACGATGTAAAGCAACGTGTTCCATCCTATGAAGCGGCGGCTGTCCTGCCATTTAAAAAAGGTCGAACCGTAAATTCCGAGGCCTTATATAGTCAGTTTTTGATCGCTCAAAATTTATTGTTTCAGTATAAAAATCACGCCAATAACCCTGAGGAACTATTCGATATTGAATTAATGGCGAAATACTACGCGATTCTCGATATCGGGAGCGTGCACCACAGCATGCATTGGCACAACCATCGATTTTACTACAACCCAATTACTGCCAGACTAGAACCTATTGCCTTTGATTGCAATGCGGAGCCTATCCCTGGTATTGTTCGGTTGCCCATAGCTGGGTTTCGACAAGTACATGGTGCAAAAAACCCTTCTTTTCAAAACTTATTGTTTTACAATGTGGCCAACAATAGTGAATTTCAGCACCATTATCTTCGCTATTTAAAGGCTTATTCAAATAAACAATTTTTAGACCGTTTCTTTGAAAAAATAGCTGATAACGTGCGCGAACTTAACTTACTTTTAAGCCCAGAATTTGGTGGTTATACATACAGTTCTAAGAACTATTACAAAACAGCTGATGCTATTATTGAAGCTTTGCCAGGTTTTGAAAACAGCATAAATACCAACGCAATAAATTTTAATGCCCCCCACCCTAATTATGTTATTGACAAAAAGGATTCTGTTTATTTTTATGAAACCGGATTAAAAGCCTATTTGTCTTCTTTTGAAGATTCGATTTCGACAGTTAAGCTTATCAATTACAGCCTGCATGATGTTGCTATTGTTGGCTATAGCGAGATCGGCAAGAAAGATTCCATGGTGTCTTTTCAGGAGCCAACTAATCTAAGCGCTTATTCTTCTGGCGCCAATTCTTCTGAATTAAAAATCTCCAACAGAGTTAGCCATGTCTGGTTATCGTCAAATGGGATTAGCAATGCTAAATTAATACAGAAAAAAGTTTTGCCATGGCCATACCCTAGCTTCGAAAATCCCCGTGCCGAACTGGAGCGTTCTGTCGCGCTTGAGAGCACCTATTGGAGACTCCAGGACTCCATCCTAACATTAAATCGAGATGTCGATTTAAATCATATTCTTTTTATTCCTAAGGGCTACCGAATTATTTTGCTGCCCGGAACCAACATAACCCTTAAAAACGGTGGCGGAATACTCTCTTATTCTCCTATTTCTGCTATGGGATCCCAACTTAGCCCCATCACAATTATTGCGGAGAGTCCGGAGTATAATCATGGGCTTCAGGTTATCTCGCCCGACTCTAAGAGCAGTTTAAATTGGGTTATCTTTAATGGCCTTAACACCATGCGACACAAGGGCTGGAACCTAACCGGAGCCATAACTTTCTATGATACGGATGTTGCCATTAACAATTGCACCTTTTCCAATAACAGTTGTGAAGATGCGCTCAATTTATTTCGCTGCTCATTCGAGATGAATTCATGTAAAATTGAAAGGACATTTGCGGATGGTTTTGACGCCGACTTCTGTATCGGCAATATCAAAAATTCTGTGTTCTTAAATACGGGCAATGACGGATTGGACTTTTCTGGTTCTACTATTAATGTAAATGGATGTGACTTAATTGGTGTTGGCGATAAAGGCATCAGTAGTGGCGAAGCTTCAACCATAACAGTAGACAATTGCTATATTTCCAATGCTTCAATGGCGCTGGTATCTAAAGATCAATCTTTGTTAACCACCGCAAATATGAGTATAAAAGAATGTCAAATTCAATACGCTTCGTATCAGAAGAAGGATGAATTCGGACCCGCAAAGATTCTGGTTAAAAATGTAAATTCTAATCTTGTCACCAATAACGTAATTATTGATCTTGGTTCTTCTATTGAATTTTCTGATACAACGATTGTTGGGGTTCGCCCGATTTCGGTTGATTCTCTTTACGCTCCTTTCTAGTCGACATAAACCTGTTTTAATGCTCATTTCTTGCCATTTAGAAGGCAAACACCAAGCAATTACTAATTAAACGACTGATAGAGAGGATGTTACGTGTCGTGCGAATCGGCAATCCATATGTTCAGCTCTAACGGCCTTTCAGCATTTTTTTAGACTAGCACTAGCACCAAATCAAAAACGTTCCTTAAAATGGACCTAATGGCACATTCTACCCCGCCTCATCCGTATTTTTACTTAAAACATAAATTTGACTAGAATATTCGTTATTTACTTTAGATGCTTTTCTATTAGATAGAAAGCCGGATACGAATGCATTAAAAAGGTTTCCATTTTTGTACTTTTCAGAAAGCATACTTACATAATATGAATCGTATTTCATTGGTAATATTTGATCCACTTTAAAAGCATGCTTTGCTGCAAACCTCATTAAGTCACCTGGTCTAAAATGATAAAGGTGGATAGGAAGATCGTAGGCAGCCCAAAATTTACCATATTTCTTTGCGTCATATGAAGCGCAATTAGGTACTGCAATAATCAATTTTCCATCCGGCTTTAAAACCCTTGCAATTTCATGGAAATCTTTATTTAAATGGTACACATGCTCAAGTACGTGCCACATAGTAATAACTTCAAAAGATGCATCTGGAATCTGGTAAAGAAAATCGGTGTGTTGCGTTTCTACACCCTTTTCCTTGCATATTTGGCGGGCACCTTCATCCGGCTCTAAACCTAAAACACTCCAACCGTTTCCTTTACAATAATTTAAAAAGTCTCCCGTGCCACAACCAATATCAATTAATGACTTTTCCCGTGTGCCATTTCGAGCAAGGCCCTCTTTCTTTTTAATGGCCCTTTTTCTGACCAGACGATACACCTTATTCATCAGGCCTTTTGACGAGTCTGTATGTGAGATATAATCTTCCGATTGATAGTACTCCCCTATCTTGTCTTCTGTCGGGATTGGTGATGTAAACCGAAATCTACAAGAGTCGCATTCCCGAATTGCAAATGATTCTTTGGAGGTTGAATAATCGGTAGCTTCCAAAAACAAATTCGATTTATTCAGACCACAAATGGGACATTTTTTTACATCAATTAAATTCATATGTTCCACGTGAAACCTTTCATTTTACCTGCCCAAATAAACCATTAAAACTGATACGTCTGACGGCTTAATGCCGCTAATTCTTGAAGCCTGACCTAATGTTGAAGGCTGTATCTGGTTTAACTTTTCTTTACTTTCGGATGATAGCGCTGAGAATTTATTGTAGTTAATTTCCTTCGGAATTTTCACCTCTTCCAGCCGGTGCATCTTCTCAACTTGTTCCCCTTGTTTGTTAATGTATCCGCTGTACTTCATTTGAACCTCCGCTTGTTCCACCACGCTATCAACATTGCCACCGTAATCCGTTAGCTTTTCGAGTATTTTAGCAGAACAACCCGCCAGATCCATTAGTGTAACGTGAGGCCTTTTAATCAAAGAATACAGTTTAACTTTTTGAGTTAATACGGCCGATTTTTTCTCCGCAAACAAAGGGTTTATTTCTGTTGGCGAAACACTGGTCTTTTTAAAATATGAGATTAAGTCTTTGGTCATATTTAACTTGTTCTCTACGGCCTCCATGCGCTGCTTTGAAGCAAGCCCCAGTTTAAAAGACAACGGAGTAAGTCTAATATCCGCATTGTCCTGCCTAAGTAGAATTCGGTATTCCGCCCTGGAGGTAAACATTCGATATGGCTCATCGGTTCCTTTGGTAATTAAGTCATCAATTAGAACACCAATATACGCTTCATCACGTGTAAGAATCAAGGGATCCCTGTTTTTGCACTTTAATGCCGCATTAATCCCCGCCATTAATCCCTGGCAGGCGGCTTCCTCATAACCAGTTGTGCCATTTATTTGGCCCGCAAAAAACAAATTTTCCACAAGCTTTGTTTCGAGCGTGTGCTTGAGTTGAGTAGGGGGGAAGTAATCGTATTC
>CAJQPO010000121.1 GCA_905480225.1 uncultured Flavobacteriales bacterium
CAAAGTTCCATGCAATTTCGGGTTGCAGTCCATAACCAGCTGCATCCGTATCACCTTCAATAACCCATTGTCTTGAGCTGGCAAAATAGCCAATGTTTTCAGCAAATATATTCGGCGTTCTTTGCCCCTTACCCGCAGATAATTTAATAGCAGAAAGTTCTCCTAATTTATACCTTAAATGAATTCGAGGAGAATAGAAAAAACCATATAAATTGTGTAAATCTCCCCGTATTCCTGCAACCAAAGTGAAATCGTCATTAGGTGCTAAATTGTATTCGAAATAAGCGCCAGGAACCATCTCTAATCTAGCGTATCTGTCAAAACGATGAATTTCTTGGTACTCGTCATATAGGAAACTTAAACCGGTTCTGAATGTTTGCTTTTCGCTCTCCCCAATTTCGTCTTGATAGATTAAATTGGCAACACCCGAAAGTTGTTCTCCTAAATAGTTAACCCGATCAAATAGGTTATTCATTTTTTGGTAAGAACCAGACAATTGAATGGCAATACTTTTATAATCTTCATCTGGATACAAATAACCAATTTTAGCGAAACCTTGTGCTCTTCTAGTTTCCAACTCAACTCCATAAATACTGCCAATTGCGTTAGCCCCTTTATTGTAATCCATCTGACCAGCTACTGTATTATATGCCAAAACACCTGCACCAAGCTCCACATGTAAATTGTCTCCAACAAAATTCCATTGATTGTGCACATTAAAATTAGAAGACAACGGATTATCCATAAATCCATCATTGTTATTGTCCCATTTCACTTGATTCTGTTTACCGTGAACGAGCAATGTAGACTCCCAACGATTGCCGATTGACTGATCCGCAATTACATTAATTTCCGCCCTTCCCGACTGATTGCCGTATGCATTAATATGCAATTGTTCTGCATTACCCGGCTTTTTCCAATCTACATTTATTTGTCCTGTTAACGATTCATAACCATTTACAACTGAACCTGCTCCTTTGCTGACCTGAATACTATTAATCCATGCACCGGGAGTAAACTCTAATCCATTAACGGTAGCCAATCCACGTGTCATCGGGATATTATCCTGCATCAATTGAACGTACTTACCCGATAAACCCATCATTTGAATTTGCCGGGTCCCTGTAACCGCATCTGTAAATGAAGCATCCACCGAAGGGTCCGTTTCAAAGCTCTCCGCTAAACTGCAACAGGCCGCCTTTCTAAGCTCTCCCTGATCGATTAAATGTGCATTCAAAGGGTCGATCAAACTAAGTCTTAATTTTTCCGCATCAAACTCTACTACAACACCTTCAATTAAATTTCCATCTCGAATTACTAACGATAAAAATTCTTCATCTTCATCTTCATATTCTATGGTGTCGGTGACAAAACCAAAAGCTTCAATGACTAAATCGTGGTATAAATGATTGTGTTCAATTTCAAATTTACCATCGGCATCAGTAATCGTTTTGATTGTTGAACCCAACCAAGTTAATTGAGCACCTGGAATAGGACTTAAACTATCTCCAAAATCTTCAACTACAATCCCTTTAAGCTCATGGTGCTCAATATGCTGCGAAAATGAAATTATCGGGCACAAAAGCAACATCGTTATTACCACCTTCATATTACTCATATTTACAACATTTATGTAGCTTGTCGTAAGCAGTTTTAGTTACTTTCACTTTATCTGTAGCATGCCCCACTGCTGCTAGAATTTCATGAACTTCTAATTCCGTGTACATACTATTTTTATAAATCACTCTTAATTTTTTTGATTCCAAATCCCAATCTGCAAGTTTAATTCCTTTCAGATCAAGTGCATTTTCAATTCTATTTTCGCACATACCACAAACACCTTTTACCTCAAAAATAGATTCCGTGAATTTAGATTGACTTTTACAAGCTATCGTTTGTACAAATAACAAGCCTGTAATACATAATTTTATTTTAAACATAATCTTTGGGTTATTGATTCGACTTCTAAAGAACTTAATTCCAAGAAGGTATTACCCGTAATAAAGAAAAGAAGAATTAAGAAGAAACAACTTAGGGCCGATGCATTTATCTGGTCCAGCCCTGCTGACCATATCGAAAGACTTATTGTTCTTTAGAAATATGCCCGTTTCAATCATGGACGATGGAATAGGAAATAATTTCGGTATATTCTTTGAAAAAGAAGCAGAAGCATTTGGTACATGTTGGTCCGACATTATCGTCACTTTTAAATCTGAACAACAGGACTTCTGATGTAATCCTTCTTTCAGAGGCTTATCGTGACCACACTTCAACTCTTTATTAATCGAGAAGGAGACTAATTCATTGCAACAATAATGAAAATTGACCGACACTCTTGTCATTGCGAAGCAATACAAGACAATTAAACTAATGGTGACTAATTTTTTCACGTCAATCATTTAAACGTTTAAAAATAGCAATAGTTTCTACGTAATACAATGAAAACGTTTTAATTAAGTTCGAATTATTGTATTCACACCAACAGTCTTTTACCCGTATTTATAGACATTGCTAGGAACAACATTACCAATAATCATTATCTTTTCCACTTTGAAAATAACACAAGTGCACTTTAAATGGCGAATTTAAATACAGAATTTTTTAACTTTTTTATGGACCTGGCTCCTAATAACAACAAGGACTGGTTTGATCAGAACCGGAAGCGGTACAAAACTTTTGTTAAAGATCCTTTTGATCGATTAGTGCGTGAAGTTATTGAGAAAATACATGAAATAGATAACCAAATTAATTGTGAATCCAAAGACTGTATTTTTAGAATCAATAGAGACATTCGGTTTTCGAAAGACAAAACATTATATAAAATGAACCGATCTGCAGTAATCAGCAGTGGTGGGAAAAAGAGAAAAGATATTCCTGGTGTCTATTTTGAAATAGATTGTGAAAAAGTACGAATCTATGGCGGTGCATATGCGCCAAATAAAGACCAGTTGCAGCAAATCAGAGAGGAAATAACCCTGCATCCAGAAATATTTAATCAATTGATTCTAGACAGTGATTTCGTAGATACCTTTGGATTTGTTCGAGGTGAAAAGAATACTCGAATACCAAAAGAATTTAAAGATTTTGGAGAGCGTCAACCACTTATTTATAACAAACAATTTTATTGGTTTGCAGAATACCCACCTGATACTGCGCTCAAAGATAATTTCACCGATCTGATTGCTGCGCATTACAGTATTATGAAACCGCTAAATGACTTTTTCATTAAACCAATTATCAACCATTAAATCGGTGTAATTGAACTAAAAAGATTTGTTACGGAAATTCTTAAGAGCTAAAAGCAGTTCGCCTTTTTCACAATCTCAGTTAAATTTTAAATCTTGACACTTTCCTTGATGAAATTTGTTAGATATTTACTAATTACTAATGCAAACTATTCAAAAAGATAATCGTTTCAAGGTTTCTTCCATTCAAATGGATGTTTTGGCGACTCTTTCTTATTTCAGTGTATTTGATTATCCGGTTACCATCGAAGAATTAAACAACTACTTATCGGATGAAGTACAGCCTTCTGACATTTCGTGTTTAATCAATGCCAATTTGATTCAGCAATCAGAAAACAAATATTACAACCTCAAAGATTATCCAATAGATTTAAAAGATCGAATTAAAGGCAATAAAAGAGCTGAACAGTTAAAAGAAAGGGCTATCAAAAGAGCCAATTTTATAGGTTCATTTCCATTTGTTCGTTCCGTATGTCTTTCTGGTTCTATGAGCAAAGGTTACATGGGGCAGGATGCAGACTTAGATTTTTTCATTATTACCAAACCCAACAGACTGTGGATCGCTAGAACATTATTGATTTTGTACAAAAAAATTTTTCTACTAAACTCCAGGAAGTATTTTTGTGTCAATTATTTTTTAGACACAAAAAACCTAGAAATAGAAGAAAAAAACAGATTTACTGCTACCGAAGTTGTCACGCTAATTAATGTATATGGCAAAGCTGAATTCGAATCGTTTTCCGCTTCGAATTCATGGGCATATGCTATCTTCCCCAATGCTAAAACAAAATACTTCAGTGGAGATAAAAGAACCGAATTACCCAAAAAAATTATGGAATGGCTTTTAAATGGACAAATGGGAAACAAACTGGATTCGTTTTTTATGCGGATTTCACTTAAACGTTGGCAAAAAAAATATGGTCAGATGATAGATGAAGATTTTGAGATTGCTTTTAAGACCAGAACCTATGTTTCTAAACACCATCCCAACAATTTCCAACGAAAAGTTCTTGATAGATTTGAATACAGCTATAATTCAGTTCAACAAAAAATCAAATCTGTATGATTGCAAAAGAGAAAATATTGTTTTCTCATTCTTACTTCTATCCTCTAGATGCCAAACAATGGGACAATAAAACTCCTTATCCACCACTTGGAACCATTTGGGCGGCAAGCGTAATGCGTGAAGCCGGGTTTGACGTTAATCTCTTTGATACTAATTTACGGTCTACGCCTAACGATATAAAAGAAGCACTCACAGAAAGCACGAAGTATTTTGTCATTTATGATGATGGATTCAATTATCTGACCAAAATGTGTCTTACCAATATGCGAGATGCTGCAACAGAAATGATTCGAATCGCCAAGGAAAAAGACAAAATTGTACTCGTCTGTAGTTCTGACTCCACAGATCACTACGAGAAATATATGGCCAGCGGTGCAGATATAGTTATTTTAGGTGAAGGTGAGGAAACGTTAAAAGAGACCTTAAATACACTGAGAGATAACCAGCCCATTACCACTTCGATAAAAGGAATTACTTTTTTTGAAGGAGAAAACATCGTTAAAAGCCCTCCGCGACCCGTACTAAAAGATCTTGATTTGCTTCCATTACCGGCCTGGGACCTGATAAACATAGAAGCATATAGGAAAGTTTGGAAAAGTGGCAGGCATGCGTTTACGCTGAACATAGCCACAACAAGAGGGTGTCCTTTCAAATGCAACTGGTGCGCTAAACCCATTTATGGAAATCGATACAATACTCGCTCTCCAAAAAACGTAGTCGACGAGATTGCCATACTGCAACAAAAATTCGGAACAAGTCACTTTTGGATGTGCGATGATATTTTTGGGCTTAAACCCGGATGGGTTCAGGAATTTAACGAAGAATTAAAAAAGAAACAGATAAAGATTAACTACAAAATACAAAGTAGAGCAGATCTTTTAGTGAAAGAAGATACCATATTGGCCTTATCAGAAAGTGGCCTGAGAGAAGTTTGGATTGGAGCAGAGAGTGGATCCCAAAAGATTCTTGATGCCATGGATAAAGGAACAACAACGGCACAAATAAAAAGTGCTACCAACCAATTACAAAGACTTGGTGTAAGGGTGGCCTATTTTATTCAATTCGGCTATACAGGAGAAACAGAAGCAGACATTGCACTTACCCTTGAAATGATCAAAGAAAACAAGCCCGATGACATTGGCGTTTCTGTTTCTTACCCTTTACCGGGAACCGTTTTTTATGAAAAAGTGAAGGACGACATGAAACTGAAAGCTAATTGGAACGACTCCGATGAATTAGCCATGTTATTTGCAGGAACATTCAATTCCGAATATTACAAAACACTCCATCGATATTTGCACAAAATATTTAGAACAAGCCAAGGCAAACAATTCTTAAAACAGTTCTTCCGTTTGGCCAATTGGAATCGTATTTCTTGGCGCACTTTACTTTTACTGCCCATAAATGCCATCAACGCAAGAAATTATAAAAGTAAGTTAACCCGATTATCCAATAAAGCTTAAAATTGACTGATTTTGATCTCATCGCAGCCGAATACGATGCACAATTTTCTTCTTCAGAAATTGGCGCTAAACAACGTCAGCGTGTTTGGAAATACTTGTTACGACATACAGCTAGTGAGCAAAAAGTATTGGAATTAAATTGTGGAACAGGTATTGATGCACAATTTCTTGGTAAAAGATGCCAATCTGTTCATGCTACAGATTTATCAACGGAGATGATTGCTGCCGCAAAGGAAAGGAATAGCCTAGACAATGTTTCATTTCAAAAACTCGGCATTCAAGCTCTTTCTGAAGTAAAGGGTCATTACGATTTGATTTTCTCTAATTTCGGTGGTTTAAACTGTATATCACCTGAAGAATGGTCGCTCGCTGGAAAAGAAATCAATCGTTTATTAAACACAAATGGATCATTTATTGCCGTTATTATGTCCAGAAAATGTCTTTGGGAACGTTTTTATTTCAGATTGAAGAAGGATTCTAAAAACCAGAGAAGACGGATTTCAAAACAAGCCGTTATGGCCAATATTGGTCACCAAAAAGTAGCAACCTGGTATTATGGACCTACTGATATTCAATACTTTTTAGAAAAAAAGCTCAGCCATGTTCGAACTAAGCCAATTGGGTTGTTTCTACCGCCAACGTACTTGGAATCCTATTTTCAAAAAAATAAGGGAATGCTAAAAGCTTTGTCTTTTATGGAGTCCTTTTCTTTATCTTCCGATTGGCTATCTAATAGAGCCGACCATTATTTGATCCACTTCAAAAAACAGCAACAGTGAAAATCGTTTTAACGCACGGTTATTTTCTGCAAGAAGACGCAAAGGAACAAGAAATTATGCGTCCTTATCCGCCATTGGGTCTGCTTTATATAACGGGTTATCTCAGAGATAAAGAAATCGCATGCGAAGTATTTGATTCTACTTTCGAAACCAATGAAACTTGGAAAGCATTTATGCTTAAAAATAAACCAGACATCGTTCTGTTTTATACCAATTTAATGACTAAAATCAACGTTTTAAAACTAAATAGTTGGTTAAAATCAATCAATCCTAATTGCGTCAGTGTTATAGGTGGTCCCGATGTAACATATAATCTAGAAAATTACTTACAGCAACAATTTGATTATTCCATCATTGGAGAAGGTGAGCAAACTGCTCATGAATTGATTAGAAGCTTGTCATTAAATGAAGAAGTTAACGCTATCTCCGGTCTAGCTTATCTAAATAATGGAAAATTAATCCAGACAGCTCCTAGAATTAAACTCAAAGAAATGGGAGATCTTCCATTGCCTGCAAGAGATGCCATTCCATTGGAAAAATACCTGAACGTTTGGAAAAAACATCATGGGAAATCTACGGCAAATATTTCAACGCAAAGAGGATGTCCGTACACTTGTAAGTGGTGCAGCACCGCAGTTTACGGCCAAAGTTACCGGAGAAGACCTGCTGCCTTAGTAGTTGAGGAAATTCAATTGTTACAAAGTAATTATGGTGTAGAGGCCCTGTGGTTTGTAGACGATGTATTCACGATCAGTCATAAATGGTTGTCATCCTTGCACAGCGAAATGATTCAAAAAAATGTTAAAATAGATTTCGAAATCATAACGAGAGCAGAAAGATTAAATGAAGGCATTCTAAAAATGCTGAAAGAAATGGGATGTTTTAGAATTTGGATTGGAGCTGAAAGTGGAAGTCAGCGCATTATCGACGCCATGGACAGGCGAGTTTCTGTTGAAGACGTAAGAGAAAAAATAAAATTAACCCAACAATACGGGATCGAAGCAGGAACCTTTATTATGATTGGATATCCAGGAGAAACACAAGACGATATTTTTGAAACAGTCAATCACCTAAAATTAGCACCGCCAGATCAATTTACAATCACACTGGCCTATCCCATTAAAGGAACCGGACTTTACGAAGAAATAGCAGAAGACATCGTAGAGACACCAGAATGGACTACCAGTACAGATCGAGATATTAATTTCAAAAGAAGCTACGACTTTGAATACTATAAACATGCCGTACGTTATGTAACCAACAGTTTTCACGGTTACAATCAGACTAAAAAAGGTAATCGATTAAAAAGTAATCTTCACAAGGTCAAAGCAAAAGTATCTCTGAACAGAATGAAAAAAATAAGTAAGTGCTAGTATTGAATTCTAATAAAGTTAAAAATGATGTCCACTTTTTGGGCAAGCTTAAAAAAAGTTCATTTACACAACTTTACAAAGGAATTAGAAAAAAGGAAGGTAGAATATTAACCGATGACCAAGTCAAAAACCTTCCTAAACTTTCAGCTCACTTCTTACAAAACGAATGGAAATTGCGAGAAGAAAGTAGCGCAAGGTTTTTAAATCACATTAAGAAAAAAGGGGTTTTAACGATTCTAGAAATAGGTTGTGGTAATGGATGGTTCAGTCATCTTTTAGCTAACGTTAACAAGAACCGGGTTATAGGGCAAGACATTAATCAATTTGAATTAGAACAGGCCGCAAGGTGCTTTGGGGATGAAAATTTATCATTTATTAATTGTACTGATTTCAATTCATTACCAAACAACAGTTTCGACTTAATTGTTTTTAATGCCTCTATCCACTACTTCCCTACTCCAAATGATTTATTTCAAGAACTTGCAGGAAAACTTACATCTAAAGGTGAAATCCATGTTATGGACAGCCCTATTTACAAAACCAATATGTCAGCAGAGTCTGCTAATAAAAGAACGCAGGAATATTATACGGCCAAGGGAGTTCCAGGATTATCCAGCTTTTATTTTCACCATTGTCAGGCTGACTTTCCGATAAAAAAAACGCATTTCCGACCAAGTAGAATTAACAAAATTATTGGGAAAAAAAATCCGTTTCAATGGATACAAATCCAACTATAATGTGCTTTTTACAATTACTAAATAAATACCCAACAGAAGAAAAAAATCTAAACAACCTCTTTTTAGGAACATTGATAGGAATAATGTTAAATTTATAACCGAATTTATAGTGACAGGGCCACCATGTTCTACATTAAAAATACGGTTTCTTGGAATCCAATGCAAGAAGATTTTTTATGTAAATCATCAACTAACAATTTGTAATTTGTGCTAAACTTAGCATCATCACAGATTGAATGGGCTACATTTTAGAAGTAAATTATGGATCGGATTGATGTATTAGGAGATAAAAGTGAAAGGCTTGAGTTGTTTAGTAAGGAACTATTAGCTGAAACAAACGATACCGAACTTCAAGAAATTGTAAAAAAAGCTGCAGCTGAGCTCAACAGCCCTATCGCCCTAGTCAGCTTAGTTCTAGACCAAGTGCAGTTTTTTAAAGCTCACATTGGATTACCTCCTGTTCTTGCCTCTTCACGAG
>CAJQPO010000122.1 GCA_905480225.1 uncultured Flavobacteriales bacterium
AATTTTTAACCGAACGGGAACAGTAGACATCAACAATACACTTATCGCCAACAATAACGCGACTGTAGCCACCTCCGGATACATTGCTTTAGATACTATTTACGAAGATTTATTTGGAGCCTTTACTTCTGTTAATGGACATAATTTAATATTTGCAACGGGCACAAGCACAACACTGGGAGGTACGACTACTGGCAATATTGTTGGACAAGACCCACTACTCTTAACTTTGGCGATGAATGGAGGTACGACTTTTACACACGCCATTGAAAAATGCCCTAATAGTCCAGCAATCGACGCTGCTTTTGATGGCATTGCGCCTGCACTTGATCAAAGAGATTTTCCACGATTTGATGTGTATGGATTAACAAATATTGTAGACATTGGCGCCTATGAATCAGGAGACACTTTACTCACATTTAGTGGCAGCGTTGTGGAACCTTGTATTGGCTCCGGTAATGGTAGCGCAAATGTAAATGTTATTGCTGGAACTGCTCCATATACTTATTCTTGGGATCTCGCTGCAGGAAGTCAAACCACGGCCACAGCAAATGCACTGAGCGTGGGCACTTTTACGGTTTCAGTTCAAGACGTCTTTGGTTGTGCACGAGACACCACATTTACTTTGGTAGGCGTTTCTCCAGAGTCTGCCGGAAACGATAGCGCATTGATTACCTGTAACGGAATAGGAACATTACTTGATTTAAATTCTCTACTGAGCACGGGTGTTATAGGAGGAAATTGGGAAGAAACAACCGCCATACCTTCAGGTCAATTTACCACGACCAGTGGGCTTCTGGATGTTAGTGGATTAGGGGCTGGAAATTTCATTTTTGAATACATCATTACAGGAACATCACCCTGTCCAAATGATACGTCTACCCATACAATTACCGTAGAACCAAGTCCTGTAGCTTCTATATTGAACGACACTTCTGTTTGTAACGGAGCATTACTGGATTTAATCATTCAAATTTCGGGAGGAATAGGTCCATTCGATTTAACTTATTCAGACGGAAGCGGTTCAACTTCTGTTTTTGGTATATCAAGCGGATATGTGATTCCAATCAACGCCACAATGACGCAAACATACACCGTCTTATCCATTTTGGATCAAGGTTCAGGGTGCTCTGGTTCAATTGGAACCGATGCGACTATTACCGTAACGCCAGGCGCTTCACCCGTAATAACGGGTCCAGTAAATTATTGTGCCGGATCTATTTCTCTGCTTGATGCAGGAATCGGTTTTACGATATATAATTGGTCAACAGGAGCTACTACTCAAACCGCTTCAGTCACTATAGCTGATAATCCAATCACAGTTAGTGTAGAAGATCCTAATGGTTGTATCGGTACATCAGCACCATTTAATGTATCTGAAGATCCTTTATTACAAACATTTCAAAATGATACAATCTGTGACGGTGAAACGCTGCTGATTCACGGTATTTTAGAAACAACGAATGGAACATACGATGCAACATACACTGCTGCAAGTGGCTGTGATAGTATTTCTTCCATAACTCTGGTTGTTAACCCTTTACCTACAGTTACTACAGGAAGCAATGTAGACGTCTGTGATGGGCAGAACACAACACTATTTGGCAGTGGGGCCAACTCTTACAGTTGGGATTTTGGCGTAACGGATGGGGTCGCATTTATTCCGACTAACACCCAGATATATACGGTCACGGGCACTGATTTGAATGGCTGTATGAATACTGCTCAGATTACTGTTTCTGTTAATGCTTGGGACGATGCTACTTTTTCTTATGATGATACATTGTACTGTATTGGTGGAAGTGACCCGGTGGTATCACTATCGGGTACAACAGGTGGTTCATTTTCAGCTGCTTCAGGAATTGATTTAGATCCGATATCTGGAACAATCGTTTTAAATACATCAATTACGGGAAGCTATACGATAACCTATACAACCAATGGAATTTGCCCAGTAAGTAATGATACTTTGCTGACCATTACCAATTCGCCCAATGCAGATTTCGCATACAATTCGACATACTGCCCGAATGATCCAAACCCAACTCCAATAACCATCGGGCCTGGTATTCTTGGTTCATTTTCGGGATCAAGTGGTGCCTTATTTCTCAATACTTTGACAGGAGAAGTAGACCTTTCTCTATCAACTCCCGGAATATATACAGTCACCAATTCTGTAGCCATTGGCGGATGTCCTATTTCTACTTTCGATGCAACTGTCGAAATTCATGAATTACCTACAGGTTTATTTCAATCAGATACAACTATTTGTGCAGGGGCTCCAATTCCGGATATTGGTTTAATTTTGACTGGAAGCGGACCTTGGACAGTAGATTATACAATCGATGGCGTACCAAATTCTGCTACCTTATCCTCCTCACCTGGATTCATAGCTGGAGGGACCGTTGGCACTTATGATTTCAACACCATATCGGACCAAAACTGCACTAGTTCTGGATTGACCAATCTGGTTACTGTCGCTGTACAAAACTTACCAATAATTGATCCGATTACTGCAATAGAATTATGTGAAGGCAGCGTCCTAAATATTACACCATTTAGCAGCAATGAGATAGGAACGACCTATGATTGGGTAAATATGGGTACAGTAGATTTTGGGTTTGGAATGAACGGCAATGGAAATATTGGTGGAAGCATTGCACAAAACAGCTCTGGTTCATTAGCAACAGGAACTATCGCGGTAATACCATCCGTTGGCATTTGTATCGGAGATAGCATGTTCTTTGATGTAACTGTAGACTTAATCCCAGGAGCGTCATTCATTTCAGATTTGCCCGGTGGCTGTCTGCCAACGGATATATTTTTCACATATACAGGTGGTACTTCTGATGCGATTTATTCTTGGAATTTTGGCGATGGGCTTACTTCTGATGGCCCAATTGCAAGCTTAGCACATACGTATGCTACTGATGGATGTTTTGATGTTACCCTAGAAGTAACTACCACAATAGGTTGCTCCAACTCATCGAGTATTTCTAATATGATTTGTATTGATCCAACTCCTATAGCTGACTTTATCTTCGATCCCACGGAGCTATCTGTATACGACACTGAAGTGCTTTTCACAAATACATCTAGTAATAGTACTTCGTACAACTGGTATTTTGGTGATGGTGACAGTTCAATATTAACGGATGTAAACCATTTTTTCCCAAATGATAGTGCAGGTACATACGTAATTTACCTGATTGCTTCATCCCCACAAGGTTGCGCAGATACTGCAATGCAAGAAATAACTTTAAAAGAACAAAACACCTTTTTTGTCCCAAATGCCTTTACTCCTGATGGCGATGGCATTAACGAACAATTTATGCCAATTTTAGATGGAAATTTAAATTTTGATAAATACCATTTTATCGTCTTCAATCGTTGGGGTGAAATCATTTATGAATCATCTGTGCCGGGGGTTGGTTGGGATGGTACTGATTTGAGTGGAAGTGATTTCATTCAAGACGGTGTTTATATTTGGCTATTAGAATTGCAATATGCCAACGAAGTGGAAATTTCTCAATACAGAGGACACGTAACACTGATTAGATAAGTTTAAAGGATGTGTTATTCAACAGACCGTGCTTGTCAAATGAATGAATCTAAATCCATGAAAAATTCATTTTTAAAGCTTGTACCAGTACTAATCATTATAGCCATCGCAACCACCGTAACAACTATTTCCTGTTCTAAACAATTATTTATCATTGTGCCTGATTCAAAAACAACTCTTTTTGATCAGTCAATACCGTTATTTAATTGTACGAACTGCCCGGGGAAATATGCTGGTTTTTGTCTGGAAAATTTCCCTGTACATAATGAAAAACTGGAATGGCATCCTTTTTCTGCTGAAAGATTAAAAGATACAAACACAATACTACTCGTTCATAATACGCTTAAATCAGTCGGCTATAAAAACCTGCTTCCTGAATACCTTTATGCTAAAAAATACGCTGCTTTTGTAGATTCACTTTTACTTTGGGAATCACTGGATCTTGATACATCCAACTATTATTTCAAATTCTGGCAGCGAAGAAAAGTCCAACAGAATAATTTAGTTCTGGCAACTGTTTTAAAAGATATTCAAGGTATCTATAACTACAAAACAGACAAACTGAACACTTTTATTACTGATAGCAGTCTGTACCAAGGTCTTGAGCTAGATATGAAAATGGCCAATACCACCTATTCAGATTGGAACTTTTCACTCGATGTATTTAATTACTTGATCGATAACGACCAATTCACAGAGGCTTATACCCTGTTGTATAAGCCCCATGACCTAAAAGAATTCGGATTAAACAAAATGCAATTATTACAAGCACTTCCAATAGATACGATCAGAAGCGTTTCTTTTAATTACAACGATTCAACTACGCTATTGGGTCATTTTGATAAAAAAGGGAATTGGCAGGATTCCCACATAGAATGGTTGGACCATACAGGTCCATGACAAGGAACTTACCCTCCTATAGAGATCATCGCACGATTCTCATGACCTTTGTAATCTGAAAATTCTTCAATACCTGATTTGGCATATTTTTTCCGCTTAATTGCAGCCTCTATCAGTGGTTTTATGGGTAGACCTTCTCTTAATGCTGAGAGCAAATCACTCTCGTCATTAGAAAAAAGACAGTTTTTAATTTTTCCATCAGCTGTTAAACGAATTCTATTACAACTATCACAAAACGGATTGGTTACCGTACTAATAATTCCAAAGGAGCCTTTTGCGCCATTCAGTTTAAAATTTCGTGCTGTATCATTTGGCAATGCAGGCAATTTTTGAATTGCAGCTTCCCCATACTTTTCGGTTATTACATCAAGGATCTGCCTAAAGGAAATTTTCTTGTCCCAATTCCACTTATTCCCATCAAACGGCATAAATTCAATAAATCGAACATCTACAGGTGCTGTTTTCGTCCACTCAATAAAGTCAATTATCTCATCGTCGTTTTCACCCTTCATCAAAACCGCATTCACCTTCACCAAAAACCCTTCACGTATTAGCAATTCAATATTGGACATTACCTGATCAAATTGATCGCGTCTTGTTATTTTCTCAAATCGTTCTAATTGCAAGGTGTCCAAACTAACATTAATCGATTTCATACCCGCTTGTTTAAAAACACCAACAAATTCGTGCACTCTAACTGCATTCGTCGTTATCGCTAACTCTATGGGTAATTTTGATAGCTCTATTATTATAGAATCAATATCTTTTCGAATGAGTGGTTCACCACCTGTCAACCTAATTTTCTTGACACCCAAATCAACAAATACTTTTGCAATTTCAAGCACTTCCTCATTACGCATAAAATGTGATCTTGGTCGCAGAGCAATTCCATCTTCCGGCATACAATAGAAGCACCGTAGGTTACATCTTTCAATTAATGAGATTCTCAGGTAATCATGCTCCCTCCCAAATGAATCTTGCAGTATTTGACTATTAAAGCTCAATCTTATTGCAAATTAATACAATTCCGTTCTAATGTCTAATGATTTTCTCAACGTATTGTTCCCTACAAATTCGTATTTTGACAAGCTGATAACGAGGAAACAGTCAAATAACTAATAAACTACACTATGGGCGAGGAGAGTAAAATAACTGTGAAGACCGATCTAGAAATTGTTCAGGAGGCACAAATGCAACATATTTCATTAATTGCAAAGAAAATAAATCTCACTGATGATGACTTAGAAATGTATGGCAAGCACAAGGCGAAGTTACCACTTGATATAATTGATCAAGAAAAAGTTGAAAAAAGCAACTTAATTTTAGTCTCTGCCATGACTCCCACACCTGCAGGAGAAGGTAAAACAACGGTTTCTATTGGGCTTACAGAAGGGTTAAATAAGATTGGGAAAGAAGCAGTTGTTGTATTGAGAGAGCCATCGCTTGGTCCTGTTTTTGGCATTAAAGGAGGAGCCGCAGGTGGAGGCTATTCACAGGTTGTCCCCATGGAAGACATTAACCTTCATTTTACAGGTGATTTCGCGGCCATTGAAAAAGCAAATAATCTTTTAGCTGCTTTAATTGATAATAATATTCAGAGTAAAACACGAAATTTAAATATCGACCCCAGAACCGTTCTTTGGAAACGGGTGATTGACATGAATGATAGATCATTGCGACATGTCGTCGTCGGATTAGGAGGTACAGCTAATGGAATTCCGAGAGAAGGCGGATTCAATATTACAGCGGCATCAGAAGTAATGGCGATTTTATGTATGTCCAATAACTTGGATGACCTAAAAACCAAATTAGGAAATATATTTATTGGATTCACTTTTGATAAAAAACCCATTTACGCGAGAGATCTCAATGCATCCGGGGCAATGGCTTTATTATTAAAAGATGCTATTAAACCTAACTTGGTGCAAACTTTAGAAGGAAATGCCGCGATTATTCATGGTGGCCCCTTCGCGAATATAGCGCAAGGAACAAATACTATTCTTGCTACCAAAATGGGGATGTCTCTGGCTAATTATGTGGTTACTGAGGCTGGTTTCGGTGCAGACTTAGGTGCTGAAAAATTTCTTAACATCAAATGCGGTGCTGCTGGACTAAAACCAAAAGCATTGGTGCTCGTTGCAACCATACGTGCCTTGAGACATCATGGAGGCGCAACCAAGGATCAATACAACATCCCAAGTCTAGAAAGAGTAACTATCGGTTTCTCCAATCTCGAGAAGCACATCGAAAACGGAAAAAAATTCGGATTAAATCCTGTCGTGGCGATTAATAGTTTTGTTTCAGATTCTATCCAAGAAATTGAATTTATACAAAAAAAATGTGCAGAAATGGGTGTTACAGCTATCGTTTCCAGGGGTTGGGCTGAAGGTGGAAATGGCACACAAGATTTAGCTAGAGCCGTTGTAGACAATATTGAATCAGCAAATAACCATTTCAAGCAATTGTACGATTGGAACCTACCGGTAAAAGAAAAGATAGAAATTATTGCCAAGGAAATTTACGGAGCAGATGGAGTCGATTATGCTAAAAAAGCAGAAACAGATTTAAAACGCATTGAATCTTTAGGCCTATCCCACCTACCAATTTGTATGGCAAAAACACAAAAATCTTTTTCAGACAATGAAAAACTCGTTGGTAGACCAACTCATTTCCAGGTAACCGTGCGGGAGTTTGAAATTGCAGCAGGAGCAGGATTTTTGATTCCAATTCTTGGTAAAATGATGCGAATGCCTGGTTTGCCTTCCATTCCTGCATCTGAAGGCATGGATATAGACAGTCAAGGAAAAGTTTCAGGTCTTTCCTAAAATTACTATTGTGGCAATAAAATACGAAGGCATAAAATGTACCGCTAAAGCGAACATAAAAACAGAAGATCACTTGATTGTAGAAGAGGCACTTCAAATAAATATCAATGGTGCCCCTTTTTCTGTCATTATGCAAACACCAGGATCTGAAAAGGAACTGACTTTAGGTCTTCTTTATTCAGAAGATATTGCACGTAAAAGCCCCAATCACTACAAATTAGAACCAAGCGAAATGAATGAACTTGGGCACATTACAACGATGAATGTCATTGCGGAAACAGAAGACTTAGGAGGCGGTTATAAAAATAGTCGAGCCCTTCTATCTGTGTCTTCTTGTGGCATTTGTGGAAAACGAGAATTGGGAGATTTAAAAGTGTCTGGTTCTAAATTAGTAAATGGAGAACCCATTGCGATTAATCAGTTACAAAATATGTTTTCAAAAATGCGTAATAACCAGGGTGAATTTTCACAAACGGGGGGATCGCATGCCGCTGCATTATTCTCTAAAAAAGGCGAACTGCTCGCATTACAAGAAGATGTTGGAAGGCACAATGCAGTTGATAAAGCAGTTGGAACCTTGCTTCTCACTGGCATGCTTTCTGACGCACATTACCTACTCGTTAGTGGTAGAATTTCCTACGAAATAGTCACGAAAGCTTTCGTTGCCAAAACACCAGTTCTTGCTGCCGTTTCAGCACCTTCCAGTTTAGCTGTAGATTATGCAAAAGAGTTCGGCATTACTTTACTCGGTTTTTGCAGAGAGGAAAGAGCTACCTGTTATGCCAATCCATCTGGCTTAAATAGCCTTTGAATCAAGAGTTTTTGTAAATTACTAAAGATAATAAATAGACCATGTCAAAAAATTTAAGCGAATTATCAGGAAGAAAAGGAGTAGAAGAAAACCTATTTGACAAAATGGGCAAATTGGCTATTGAGACAGGAGCACCTTCGGAAGAGGATCTTGAGACTTTGGCGAATGAGTTTCTTATTGGTAAATCCACAGCTTTTGGAACCACTACATTTTACGACTTTCTCAAGCCGGAGAATAAAGGAAAAAAAGCGTACGCTTGTAATGGATCAGCCTGTTTATGTGCCGGCACGCAACCTGCAGTTATCGCTCAATTAAAAACAAAATTTAAGGCCGAAGAAATAGGTCACATGACTTGTTTAGGAAGGTGTCATGAGAACAGTGCATTTTACTATAACGGCACCAATTATTCAGGCAATTCAATCAAGAATATTGATGAAATTGTAACGAATAAGTCGCAAAAGATTGATAGCTATCATTGTGAAGCTGTTGGAAATGTCGTTTTAACAGAAACCTACGAAGGACTCGCGAATCATTACGCTCCATTCAAAAGTGCACTTAAAAAAGATCCGACAAAAATTTTAGAAGAAATTAAAACTTCTGGAATCCGTGGCAGAGGAGGAGCAGGCTTTCCAATGGGTAGCAAGTTAGAGTTTTGTAAAAACGTAGATAATGAAACTAAATTTATCATCTGTAATGCAGATGAAGGAGACCCAGGGGCCTATTCCGACCGATATTTATTAGAACAAAGACCGCATTCCGTGCTTTTTGGAATGATGATATCTGGATACGTTACTGGAGCGAGCTGGGGCATACTGTACATCCGTGCCGAATATCCCGAATCTGTTGCTATTATTGAAAATGCTATTCAAGAGTTAAGAGATGCTGACCTTATTGGTGAAAATATTGACGAATCTGGATTTAATTTTGATTTGAAAGTTATTCAAGCGCAAGGCTCCTATATTTGCGGAGAAGAAACCGCTTTAATCAACTCCATTGAAGGTCAACGTCCTGAAGTAAGAGTGCGACCGCCCTACCCTGCAGTTCAAGGCCTTTTCAATAAGCCAACTGTAGTGAATAATGTGGAGACATTAGCAGCGGTTCATTTCATTATAAAAAATGGCGGATCGGCTTATGCCGAAATTGGTACAGGTAAATCTACGGGTACAAAATTAATTTGTTTGGATAGCTTTTTCAATCGGCCCGGAGTTTATGAAATTGAAATGGGCGTTAGCTTAAACTCGGTAATTAACGATTTAGGCCAAGGATTTAAAGAACCGGTTAAAGCACTACACATTGGTGGGCCATTAGGTGGCATTGTTCCAGAAAAAAAGTTTGGTGACCTCACGATAGATTTTGAATCCTTTTCTACGAATGGCTTCCTTTTGGGTCATGCGTCAGTGGTTTCTATCCCCGAAACTTTTCCCATGATTGAATATTTGGAACACCTTTTTGATTTTGCTTCGTATGAAAGTTGTGGCAAATGTTTTCCATGTCGACTGGGAACGAAGCGCGGACAAGAACTAATGACTAAAGCGATTACGGGTGAACATAAAATAGACCGTTACCTACTGGAGGATCTCTTGCATACATTAGAAGTTGGTTCCCTGTGTGCACATGGAGGCGGTATTCCTCTCCCTATTAAGAATACTTTGGCCTATTTCGATGACGAACTATCTGATTATTTCGCTAACTAATAATGCCTGAATACTAAAGACAACAGCAATGAATAAAACAGCATACATCAACGATCGTCTCTATGAACTAAATACTGGAGAAACTATTTTGTCTTTTGTGAAAAGACACATGAATGACAAAGCGATACCTACCCTTTGCGACGCGCCTAATTTAGATCCTTTTGGTGCCTGTAGAGTTTGTAGTGTGGATGTCGCTATGGAAGCTGGTGGAAAAACAAAAACACTTGCTTCTTGCCATACACCGGTATCTGAAAACAGCTACATTTATACAGATACAGACAATATTCACCGACTCCGTAAAAACATCATTGAGCTAGTTTTAACAGATCATCCATTGGATTGTTTGACGTGCGAGGTAAACGGTAATTGTGAATTGCAAGATGTTGCTGCACAAGTTGGAATAAGAGATGTTCGATATCCAGCTGGAGATAATCATTTACATTACGAAAAAGACAAAAGTCATCCTTATATGACATCCGATTTATCTAAATGCATCAATTGTTATCGGTGCGTCAGAGCTTGTGATGAAGTGCAGGGAGAATTTATTCTTAGTATGTCGGGCAGGGGGTTTGATTCAAAAATCATTAAAGGCCTTGATAACTCTTTTATGGATTCTGATTGCGTTTCTTGTGGAGCCTGTGCGCAAGCTTGTCCAACATCTGCTATTTCTGATGTATTTCAATCAAAATCGGTTACATCAGCAGAAAAAACAAGAACTATTTGCACCTATTGTGGAGTTGGTTGCAACCTTGAAGTATCCACAAAAAATGGCGAGATATTAAGTATTCAAGCACCTTATGAAGCAGAAGCCAACCAGGGACATACTTGTTTAAAAGGCAGGTATGCCTTCAAATTCTATAATCATCCAGACCGTTTAAAAAGTCCGATGATTAAAAAGAATGGTAAGCTTGAAGAAGTAAGCTGGGAAGAGGTTTACAATCATTTAGCGCAAAAATTTACGAGTATAAAGAAAGAACATGGTCCAGATGCAATTGCTGGAATTTCTTCAGCTAGAACACCCAATGAAGAAAACTACCTCATGCAAAAGTTTATGAGAGCAGTTATTGGAACCAATAACATCGACTGTTGCGCGAGGGTTTGTCACTCTCCTACTGCGTTGGGTATGCAGCGAACTTTTGGAACAGGTGCAGCAACAAACTCAATAGAAGACCTAGATCACACCGATTGTATATTGATTTGTGGTGCAAATCCAACAGATGCGCACCCAGTTACCGGAGCTCGTATCAAGCAAACTGCAATGAAAGGTGCCACTTTGATTGTCATTGATCCCAGACGAATTGAACTAGCCAAATATGCACAACATCATTTACAGTTAAGACCTGGAACAAATGTCGCATTATTAAATATGATGATGTATTACATATTTAGTGCAGGCTTAGAAGATAAAGAGTTCCTTGACAAACGCTGTGAAGACCACGAAATGCTGAGAGAAAAGATTCTGGGACTAGACATTGATGAGATGGAGCAAATAACGGGCGTTGAAAAAGAAAAAGTGAAAGCCGCAGCAATTGCATACGCCTCGGCGAATGCAGCAATGGAATTTCATGGGCTAGGAGTTACAGAACAATCTCAAGGTACATTTACAGTAATGCAATTAGCTGATTTAGCAATGATTACAGGTAATATTGGAAAAAAAGGTGCAGGAGTTAACCCATTACGTGGACAGAATAATGTTCAAGGTGCAGCAGATATGGGAGCACAGCCTCATCAGGGAGCAGGATATCATGATGTTACAGACCCAATTTTGAATGAAAGATACAACACATTCTACGGCACCAAAGTTCCTCAACATATTGGCTATAAAATCCCAGAGATGTTTAATGCTGCTATAAATGGAGACCTAAAATCAATGTGGATAATTGGAGAAGATGTCGTGCAGACCGATCCTAATACGAATAAAGTAATGAAAGCGCTATCTAGCCTAGACATGCTTGTTGTTCAAGAATTATTCATGACCGAAACCGCAAAAATGGCTGATGTTTTATTGCCTGGGGCATCTTTTCTAGAAAAAAGTGGAACTTTCACTAATGGTGAACGCCGAATTCAAAAAGTTCAACAAGTTGTGGAACCCATAAAAGGAACGAAGTCTGACGGACAGATCATAATCGATGTTATGAATCGAATGGGGTATCAACAACCTGATTACACGCCCGATGGTGTTTTAGCAGAAATATCTCAAATAGTGCCCTTTTTTGCAGGTGTTACCTGGAATAATCTAGGTGAAAATGGCAAACAATGGCCCGTTGCAAAAGACGGTACAGACAGCAAAATGATTCATATAGAAGAATTCAAAAGAGGAAAAGGGAAACTGTATTATTTTGATTTTAAAGAATCTCCGGAAATCGAAGAGCACGGTAAAGACTATCCATATATCATTACAACTAATCGAGAATTAGAACATTATAATTGTGGAGCAATGACCAGAAGAACAGGAAATGTTGAATTATTGACAGAGGATGTGCTCCTGATTCACCCGAATGATGCTAAAGCGAATCACATTGAAGATGGTGATATGGTTTGTGTCGAGTCTCCACGAGGAAAAGTAGATATAAAATCTTTCGTTACTAACGAAGTGAAACCTGGCATTTTAAGCTCAACTTTTCACTTTCCTGAAGTAATGCTGAATATCATTACATCTGATGTGACAGACACCGAAGCACTATGTCCAGAGTATAAAGTAGTGTCTTGCCGTATACGTAAAAGTAAAGGGAAATATAAAAGTGTTTAAGGGATAATTATTCTTTATAATTAATGTTTTAAACTTTAAATCATCACTAAAAAGGCAATAGTTAGTAACTATTTGCTGAGAAATGTTACTTTTGTGATTCATTTTAATTTTTAATCATGAGTAACGGTACAGTAAAATTCTTCAACAATTCAAAAGGATATGGATTTATTACACCTGATGAAGGTGGTAAAGACGTGTTTGTTCATATGAACGGACTAATTGACGAAATTAATGAAGGAGACAAAGTAAGCTATGACGTTGAAGAAGGTCAAAAAGGGCTAAACGCAGTAAATGTAAAGGTTAGTTAAACCTCAACGAAAACACTGTTAAAAGCCTTTCATTATTGAGAGGCTTTTTTTGTACCTCAATTTTAATCTCTTTAGATGAATTTCAATCAACTTCCAATTGCACCGAATATACTCAAAGCACTAGCTGACAAGAATTATACATCACCTACACCCATTCAAGAAAAAGCAATTCCATTAGTTCTTGAAAAACATGATTTACTAGGTTGTGCTCAGACAGGAACGGGTAAAACTGCCGCGTTTTCAATTCCGATAATTCAATTGATTCAAGCATCGAATGAAAATCAAAAACACAGAACAAGAATTCAAGCCTTAATTGTTACGCCAACTCGCGAGCTTGCTATTCAGATTAATGAGAACATAGCGGAATATGCAAAATACACACCGATAAAACATGCCGTTATTTACGGTGGTGTTAAACAAGGTAAACAAGTAAACCAAATAAAGAACGGTATTCATATTTTGGTTGCAACCCCAGGAAGGTTATTAGACCTTCAGAATCAGGGACACATACAATTAAATCAAGTAGAAATATTTGTTTTAGATGAAGCGGATCGAATGCTTGATATGGGATTCATAAATGATATTACAAAATTAATAAAGTTACTACCCATACGTCGTCAATCTTTATTTTTCTCCGCAACGATGCCAGATAATATTTTGAAATTATCACGAAAAATATTGAATGCACCTAAAAAAGTAGAAACCAGTGTTGTTTCATCGGCCCCAGCTACACTCAAACAACTTATTTACTTTACAAACAAGAGCACAAAAAAAGACCTTTTAAATCACATTCTTACCAATAGTGAAATTGAACAAGTTTTAGTCTTTTCAAAAACGAAACATGGCGCGGATAAGATTACTAGAAATTTAAAAAAGAAACAAATAAACGCAGCTGCCATTCATGGAGACAAAGCGCAAAACCAAAGACAAAAGGCGCTGAAATCATTTAAAAATGGTTCAATACGCGTTTTAGTTGCTACTGATATTGCAGCAAGAGGAATCGATATTGATAAGTTAAAATATGTAATTAATTACGACATGCCGGACATGGCAGAAACGTATGTACATCGAATAGGTCGTTCAGGCAGAGCAGGCGAAAGTGGAACAGCAATCTCGATTTGTGAACCTGAAGAAAATATCCATGTAAAAGAAATAGAAAAGTTAATTCAATCTACACTTAAAATAATAGACAACCATCCATTTCCTCAAACCGATAAACCCATGACCAATGCTGAAAGGAAGGAATGGAATAAGGAAAAACAAAGAAGGAAACAAGAATTTTTTGCGAACCGTAAAAAAAATAAACAAAGAAGGCCGTAGAACATCGACAGTAACTGAACGTTGCACAATATAAAACCCTATTGTTTTTAATACACTTTATGCCGCACACTAAGTAAGCTCTTTGCGCACATTGGTACACACATTATCTAGATTTGGGCTCTATTTACCAACAAAAATGTAAGATTCATCATTAAGGATTCATTAATTTGAGATTCTATTCGTATTTTATGTAACAATACGCCTAAGCATGAACTACACTTTGATCTTTTTTCTTAGCAGTTTTATTTTTGTCTTAACTACCAAAGCTCAAGTTACATTGTATTATCAGGATTTTGAAGGTGCTGATTTTGACACGTATACCTTATTTGATGGCATGCCCACTGCAGTTCCCTTTAATCAAACAACAGACAATTATATTGTGCGTGCCGCGCCCAATAGTGTTCCAGTTGGAAATACTATTTCAGGTTTCACAGGCAAAGTTATAGCTGTAGAAGACACAGATGACGCAGGTTTTTTTGGTGAGCCGTATATCCTAACCAATTCTTTTAGTATTTCGGGATATACCAATATTTCTATTCAAATAAAATTTGCGGCTGGAAGCGGAGCAGATGGAAGCATATATGAAACATCGGATTTTATAGATGTTGATTATCGTCTAAATGGATCGGGAGCCTGGTATCAAGCACATAAATTAGAAGGTTCTGCTTCCGGTAAGTTTTGGTTTGATGCAGACAATAATGGTGTTACAGAAACCGGAGATGACATTAATATCGATCAAAACGCACAAAATTTAGAACAATCATTCATTGTTACAGGATCTTCAATGGAATTAAGAATTAGAATGGGATCTTGGGGAGATGATGAAGAAATGATGTTTGATGATATCTTAGTAGAAGCCATCGTGCCCTGCAGCCCCGCTGTCATCAATTCGCTAAATGCAACATCTACTGAAATTTGCATGGGTGATTCTACTAATATTAGTGTTGTAGGGATGTTAAACGATGCTACAGTTTGGCACTTATATGAAGACGGTTGCGGCACCACTCCGATATCTAGTGATGCTTCCGGTATATTCGAAGTAAATCCGACCAACAATACGACTTATTACATCCGTGGAGAAGATGGCATAGGCTGCATCAATGAAGCAACATTAAGCTGTAATTCAATAAGTATAATAGTTAACCCACTACCATCAATTAGTCTCAGCGCACCTCCTAGCCTATGTGCTAATGAAGAACTCAATTCTAATTTAAGTGGAGGGTTTCCTTTAGGTGGTATCTATTCTGGCCCAGGCTGCATTGATGATGGCAATGGTAGCACTTATAGTATTGAACCAAGTATCGCTGGTGTGGGTACCCACATCATTACCTATGAATTTTCAGATAGCAATGCATGTTTTTCCGTTATGCAAAATAGTTTTACGATATATGGTCTGCCGGCAGTTTCGATTGTCGACCCAGGTGATTTCTGCGATAACCTTAATAATCAGACTGGATTAGCGGGATCAAATCCAATTGGTGGTGTTTTTTCTGGCACCGGTGTAACGGATGACGGTAATGGCTTAACTTACAGCTTTGACCCTGGTTTCTCAGGTGCTGGCAATCGTTTCATTTATTATGAATACTCGGATAGCAATAACTGCGTTGTACTTGACTCGGTATCGATTGAAGTATTTTCTGCTCCAAGTCTAATAGGAAACGGACGATACAGCTTTTGTATGGATTCTTCAGAGATTATCATTACCGGCGGTGTAACGCCGCATGGTGGCGTTTATGGTGGCTCGTCAATTGTAGACAATTCAGATGGTCTATCTTATATGTGCAATACAATTCTAGCTGGACCTGGACAACATTTAATTACATACAATTTAGCTGACAGCAACGGATGTATTGCATGGATAACTGACACTCTTGATCTAATTGAATTGCCAAATATCTTAGCGGGTAATGATCAAACCTTGTGCATCGGAGACTCAGCAATATTGACAGGTAGCGGTGGTCTTTCTTATCTCTGGAATAATGGTGTGCTTGATGGTGGTTATTTTACACCAGCGCCCGGGATGACATCGTATATTTTAACAGGTACAGGCGTTAACGGATGTATTAATTATGATACCGTAGCCATAATCGTTAATACGCTCCCAACAAATACTGTTACACAGATTGGAAGCACATTATTAGCAGACAATGTTAACGCTGAATATCAATGGGTGCATTGCGACTCCTCAATGCTATCGATCATTGATGATACTGCACAACTTTTTGAACCTACCTTAAATGGAAATTACGCAGTAATTCTCTATGAAAATGGTTGCAGCGACACTTCGAATTGCATTTCCATTAATACCTTGACCCTCGATTCACAAATAGAGTCATTAAATTTCTTACTCTTTCCCAATCCATGCTATGGCTCATTAAATTTGCGATTAAATAATATTGAGGATGGTTTGATCAGGATCTACACTTTAAACGGACGTTTGGTCTTTACCTCTCCTGTGAATGACAAATATTGGTCAAAAGACCTTTCATTCCTCAACAGTGGTATTTATATTTTTGAATTATCGAAAAATGAACATTTTGGTCAAAAAATCCTTTATTTTCACAATTAAAGCATCATTTTCAACTCTTTTCGACCACAATAAGGTCATTCCACCAAAAAAAAGAATCTGAAAATTAACCAAAATATTTTCACAATTAAATTCATCAAAAATCGATATAAATGATTGTTTTCAATCAAAAAAAGTGCTTTTATTCACTTTTTTATCCATTTTTTAATCATTTGGCTGATAATTAAAGTCTTTATGAACTTGATTAATTTTAATGTTCCACATTGCTGACATGCCTGAATCCAATTCGGTTATACCTTTATCAATATCCCACAATACTCTACCTTCCTCGACAATTAACTGAACAGAGTCCTTACCGAAAGAAGTTATTAAAAGCTTAGATGGGAATTCAATTACTTTAATCCTAGAGCCCATGCTCTCAATGATAAAAGACTCACAGTCTTCAAAAACATGAAAATATGCCCCACCCTCAACAAACACCTTATTATAATTGCCATCAAAGACTTCTGGATAGGTCAAAACACTGCCCTTATTAAGCCGAATATTACCAACACTTTCTATTTGTATCAAAGTATCCACACCTCCTGTCTTCTTCAAAAAGACACGTTGAGAAGAAACAATTGCAATACTATACGAAATAATCAAAATGCCTAAGAAAAACCATATATACCATTTCCTCCAGAACTTTACTTTTTCTACCGGCAAAGCAACGCTATCAGGCAAAACTCCAGTTAAATAATACGATTCAAACTCTTGAAATTGCAATTCGTTTTGAAGTGATTCTCCTCTCCAATTATCAACACTACTTCTTTCTTCAATTGTAGCTTCTTGATCTAAATATTTCTGTAAGGTCTCTTGACTTATCATTCTAATTACAAAAATAGAAATGATGTTTAAACTCTGGCCCAAAAGATATTTGTTATATCTTAAAAAGTAACTGCAACACAATTAATACTAATTCCATGAAATACATTTACTTAATTGGACTATTTTTTTATTACTCCACTTTCTTTGGGCAAACTGATAGTTCTGAAACCATTAATAATAAATTTGAATTGAGCTTTGGTCAAAGCATACTTTTTATACCGGATGATAAATTAGAAAGAATAGCGCAAAGAGAATCAATTATTGTACCCACTAACTCCATTTTGTTTTTCGTAGAATTTCGTCCACAAAAAAAATTAAGGGTCCCTCTATATGTCAATCTTCCAACGGAGAGTAAACAATTTTTTATTGACTCAGTTCTTGTTAATGAAAAAGCCAACGCCACAGGTGGTTTTGGTCTGCAATATAAATGCGTAAAAGTGTCTATTTCCAAGGCAACTGTTGCAGAATGGGAAATGGGAGCACTTTCCAATTTGCTTATTTCAAAACGTAACCGATTTAGAATTCTGCCCTTATTAAATGGTAGAATTAGACTAGTCAAAAATAATAATTTCGTCATGTATTTAGGAACAAGCTATTCTTTTGGTGTAAATAGCTGGGGATTATTTTATGGAACTGGATTCCTTTTTTAGAAAAAGTAAATTTCAAGAACGTCATCTAGGAAGACAGCCCTTTACGTTAGGAAAGTGAACAGTACCGAAAAGTAAATATGGCAATCTAATCCATTGAAACAGACGTATTTTTATACTGTAGCTCACGTTACATGAATGGAAACATAGTTAAGATGTGAAGTTCATAGCAACCTGATCTAATTATAACCACAACTCTTTGCAAAAGTTAGGGGCAATCAAAAAAAGATTGCCCCTATACTTAAAATGGTTGTTTTAGTTTAAATTTAGAAGATTAGCTTGTGTCCTTTTGCATAATTCACAAGCGCACTTGAAAGAAAATCAGGATAGCTTATTATGTCCAAAGTGAAATTGAACATATTGATAATTGAAGAAGACCTTAATCGTATTGAGTTGATTAAGCAATGTCTTGATGCATCATCGTCAGTTCAATGGAATATTCAAACTGCTTATCGACTAGTTGATGGTCTAGGTGTGCTTTCCTTGCAACCTGTAGATATTGTTTTATTGGCCTTGGATCTACCAGACAGCATGGAAAATGCAGGTGTTAAATTAGTACAAGAGCACATTTCAGCTGTTCCTATTGTAATTGTTGCTAATGAAATCGATGCATCCAAAGAAACCGAATTAATAGAGATTGGTGTTCAGGACTATCTTATTGCGGATCGTTTCGATTCTGAATCGCTAGACAGGGCTCTAAGGCTCGCCATCGCAAGGCAAAAGCTCTTGCTCAAATATAAAAATGCTGAAGACAAATTGGCTCAAAGAATAATTGAATTGGAAAAAATGAACGATTTAATGGTTAACAGAGAAATTGTTATTACAAGCCTTAAACGGGAGCTAAGAGAAATACAACAAAAACAAATCCAATAATTCTTCACTCTAGAATTGTATAGAAAATTAATCCTACAAAAAAAGGGAGATGCGTCTGCTTCTCCCTTTTTTTAACCTAACTACCAGCACCACCTGGCATTCACTAAACGTTATACTACTAACTTCTTTTAGAACACAGGACAGTGCAGTGTTCTGAATTTCTTTTTCTTATTGC
>CAJQPO010000123.1 GCA_905480225.1 uncultured Flavobacteriales bacterium
ATTTATTAAGACTGTATAAGTGTTTCGTTAGCATTATTGATACTTTGCATGTTCCATTAATTCTTCTGTTAAGTTGACTTTCGACATGTTATTCTTTACTTTATCAAGTAAAAAAAAAGCCTGAATGATCAACATTCAGGCTTTTTGTAGCAGTAGTAATAGCTTATCTTACAATAATCTTTTTCGTCACTATTCCCGAATCAAAGTGCACATTTACAATGTACATTCCGGATGATAAATTAAGATTGCTATTCGTGTATATGTCAGCACCAATATTGCTTTCTTGCCTGATTAATTTACCCGTTGTAGCATAAAAATCTATCCGGTTTATTGGATTGTTACCCTTACTAATGAAATTAATAGATCCATTAGATGGATTAGGGTATATACTAACATCTAAATTGTTTAATTCACCAATTTCACTTGGCGTATTTTCAATAAGTACTCGATACAGTCTTGGAGCTAAATAACCTTGAATTGTGTCTACAAAACCTAAGGCTCTGAGACGTCCAGTGGCTTCACCTAAAAATTCGTAAACAGGATTGCTTGCATAGCTGTTCGAGACACAAGTAGCCGAATCTGCACCATATAAAGGTGCTTCTAAACCAACTTGCGCGTTACTCCACCATTCCCACGGACCATTTCCATCGGCTACACCGACAAACGGATAAAGTCCTTCATCTCCGCCATTTCCATAGGTTCCGTCTAAATAGGTATTATACCCATCTGCTGCCGTTGTATAAGAGTCAGTAATTGCAGGCGTTTTAAAAACATCATTATTTCCGTTTGCATTTTGCAATCTGGAGACAACACTACCACCACTCACTTCAATTACATATAATGTTGTTCCAGGAACGTATACAATACCTGTAGTATATGGCGCAAATGCATCGGCAACTCCATGGTAAGATACAGTAGGTACTTCTCCAGCATCAATCCAACTAGAATCTCCAATCGCTCCTCCTATGTTGAATGTCATGGATACATCAGTAGGATATCCAGCATGGTTTACATAATTAAGAGCTGGATTTCCACCGTAACCATCCCAGTCACCAAGAATTGAAGTGTCCACCATGAATGCAGCCGTGGTTGGGTTGTAAAACTTTGTCAGCTGAATTTCAGATAATTTATCTACAGATCCATAGGCTAAAGATACATAGCCACCAGAACCTTGTCCACCGATTGCAATACGGTTTGGATTTATACCATAAGTATTACCCGTTTCTGCGTGGTCTTTTCTGAAAAATCGAACAGCCGTTTTTGTATCTTGGAGCGCTCTGAATACCGCTTGAAGGATACTTTGTGTACGCTCTTCTTGTGTCGGTAGAGCAGGATTCCATCCCGTTCTGTAGTTGCAAGCAGCTACTACATAACCTTGCCGTGCTAGTCTTTTACACATTTCAACCGTTGTGCTGTCTGTTTTGTCTCCTGTACACAACTGATTAATATATCGAGGTAAAAAACTACCAGTTGGTAAATAAACAATCAATGGCCTTCCAGTAAGCGAATCTCCCGCTGGCTCATATACGTCCATCATCAAAGGCGCTAATAAAGGTGTGCCTGTTAGAACGGTGTAATTTTGACCGTAAGCTACATTAGATGTAACCGTCACGTTAGAAAATACCTCTTCGAGGTACCTTGTTTGAGCAATATTAGTTGCTGCAAAACCGGTTAGTAAAAAAGTTAATAGAAGTAAACGTTTTTTCATAATTTTAATTTTAGTTAATTCATTTATTGTTTATCTAGATCAACGCGAATCGAAAAGTAAATCATTCGACCAACTCTTGGACCGCCGTAAACCTGGAACTGTTTATTGTTTAAAATATTGGACGCACCAATTTTAAATGTTGACTTAAATTTAGGAATATACTTGTTAAATTGCGCATCTAATAAAGAATAACTTGGTATTACTCCTGTAAATTGAGGAGATCCTTCATATAAAAAAGACTGTATCCACTTGAAATTGATGTTGAAACCAATGTTTTTAAACGAGAATTCTTTCGCACCTTCTTTATTGGATAATTTGAATTTACCATTGATGTTGTTGCCTCCTAAACCAATATTATATTTGTGCTCAGGTGTGTTGAAAGCTGGGATGATGGGATCATTGGAACCTCTTTTGTCAAGTTTGTTCCAAGAATAATTAGCTCTAATGGTTAAGAATTTTTTGGTGTAATAATTAAGACCAATGGACGCACCTTGAGTCGTTACGATGTCTGTCGCATTAGTGGCAATACGATAAACTTGAAAGGTAGACCAATCGAATTGATTCGTAAAACTGCTGATTTCACTATCAATAGCAATGTTATAGCCGATGAAATCTTTGTAAAAACTATAGTAATAACTGGCATCTACATAGAGTGTGTTTTTAATCATGTTTCGATAGCCTATTTCAACTGTCTTTACTTTTTCTGTGCGAATAGGATTCACGTTGAAATAGTTTAAGTCCTCTCGGTCTTGACTAATATTAAAATCAAGCGCGGAAGAAATGGTGATCAATGAATCAAATCCATCCGTATTGCCTAATAAGATAGCCCTGCCTGTATTGTAGTAAAGGTATTGATCTTGTAGTGTCGGATTCCTGGTTGCCGACGCGAAAGACAATCTCAATACACTATTTTCATTCACATTGTAGACCGCGGATGCAGAAGGAGAATATACCAAGTCAAAATTTTCGTTTTTATCAACTCTTAGGGTAGCATTAAATTTGAGTCGGTCATCTACGTATTTTTTCTCTAAACCTAAATATGCTCCACCTTCTTTGTTGGTTATGACGGAATTGGTATCCTTAAATATAGTCCCCCGAGATTTTGGAGTATATAGTCTGAAATTTCCACCGGTCGTTATCTTAAAGTCTGGGTATTTTATGGAGTCAATGTAAAAGATGCGTTCGCCATGAATATGGTATAAGGCACTCTTGTCATAAAATCGTGAGCCACCTTCTAGAAAAGAGGTTTTGGAGGTGATGTCATTCAAAGCGGCATCAAACTCAGGTGTTCCAGGAATTAAACGATCTGTATTGTCGTCAAAAACAATACTCCCAGGAGGAGAAAGGCCTAAATCGGTCAATGATCTGGCCTGCGCATGCCAAAGCAAAAGACTATCTGAATATTGCGCCATGATAGAATTGGCTAAATCATAGTCATAGAAAAATTCTCCACCAATTATTTGTGGAGTGGGAAATCCAGGTAATGCCCTTACTTTTGGTGCGTACACCTGAGTCCAGTAATAGCCGTAATCAACTGCCCATCTGGAGTCGTCTTTAGCTTGGTCCTGAAGTAGAAGGGCGGTGAATACAGCATCATAAGATTTACCTGCATCTTCATGGGTAGCATAGGCTCGAAGAAACCCTTTATTGCCTTTCAATTCAATTCTGTTTTGAAAAAACAAAATGTCTTTCAAACTGAATCTGTTATCTCCTTGATATACAGTTGTTCCCGTTCCAAAACTAGACGATACAATGAGCTGTGTGTTTTCAGAAAATTTATAGTGTAAAGCCAGTGCTGTTTTTAAATTTTCCGTATCGTAATCTACAATGTCCTTTTCTTCGTATCCCGTTCGGTGAATTACTCCCATACCAGGCCTATTCAAATCCGCATATGGTGAACTTTCTGTTAATGTTCTTTCATCACCGTAACGGTTGATGGCATCGTAACTGCCGTAATTATCTTGACTTGAAGTTGATTCATAAACGGCGTCTAAATTATCTGCTACCCAGTCGTCGGCCTTTAAATAAGAAAGATTGATTTTAAAGCCAAACTTATCTTCACCCAATTTATTTTGAAAAGCCTTGGCATACCTGATTGCCGTTTCTACTAAATTTCTTTCTGCCGTTTTTGCTTGTACACTTAATCCTTGAAATTGGAATGGATCTTTGGTCTCCATGCTGATAACGCCATTAAATGCATTGGGTCCGTAAAACGAAGAACTCGCACCGACAATTAAGTCTACTTTTTTAAGATCAAGCTCGGACGAACCCAAGAAATTTCCTAACGAAAAATTCAATCCTGGGGCTTGATTATCTACACCATCAATAATTTGTAACGACCGAACCGGAGAAGTCGAATTAAAACCTCGCGTATTAATTACTTTAAAACCGATACTTGCGGAAGTTAAATCAACTCCTTTTAAAGCGCCTAATCCTTCGTAAAAATCAGCAGCGGGACATTCCTTTATTGCCATTAGACTCATGGATTCTACTGTTAACGCCGATTCTTTTTGTTTCGATGAAATGTTTATTTTTTGAATCTCAACGCCATCGAGTAGGGTAGTGTTGTCACCAATTTCGATGCGAACTTTTTGTTTTATGGACTTAACAATGTAATCAGTTGGCTCAAATCCAAACGCCTCTATTACCAAGGTAACCGGAAATGAACCATTGGTTTTAATTTTAAAATTACCAAATTCATCCGTTTCTGTGAAGGTTTTAGTTCCTTTAACAGTTACCCGTGCGCCTAAAACTTCTTGTCCAAAAGACTGGTCAGTAACGTTGCCAGATATTGTAGATTGTGCAACACTGGTTACTGATAACGCAAGTAGAAAAATTAAAAGCCCAAATAGGCGCTGTGCGGATTGAAACATTTATTATTTAAATAATTCTCGTTACCGAAAGGTAATAAATCTAATTCCTTACCATTTCATTTTGCTAATTAAAGTTAGGCGAATTTTTAACAGTTAATAGCGCATAAATTCTCAGAACTGCAGTCTAATGTGGGTTTATTGAGTCAAAGTATACATGTTTTGTAATAATGTTTTGGGATTATCTTCTATGATAATCAATTGAGCATGTTTTTTGCTAAGAAAGCCCTCAGTTACCATATGCGCTATGTGTTGAATCAGATAATTATAATAGCCGTTGGTATTCAAAACTCCTATTGGTTTGTTATGCAAGTTAAGCTGTCGCCACGTAAAAACTTCGAAAAGTTCTTCTAAGGTGCCAATTCCTCCAGGAAGAGCAATAAAACCGTCAGCTAGTTCATACATTTTCTTTTTTCGATCAGGCATGTCGTTGGTAACGAATAATTCTGATAAACCCTGGTGGGTTATTTCTACAGTATCTAAGAATGTTGGGATTACCCCGATAACGTGTCCATGATGTTCGAGAACTGTATCAGCAATACAGCCCATTAGGCCAATAGCACCTCCGCCATAGATTAGCCCGATATTATTTTTGGCTAAAACTTTCCCCATCTCTATTGCTTGTTCTTGATAAAGAGAGCTGTGACCTGAACGCGACCCGCAATAAACAGCTATTTTTTTCATAGAATTATACTTACTTATTCTGATTGGCTGCTAAAATAAAGTTTTCGGTTAATAAGTTTCGAATAATAATGACACCTAAAAACGCGGCTCTGTTTATATTTGCGCCATGCAAGAAATGGTTTTGATTATTGATTTTGGTTCGCAGTACACGCAATTGATTGCTCGACGACTTAGAGAACTAAATGTTTACTGTGAAATTCATCCATATAATAATGTACCAACGCATAGAGATGAATTAAAAGGAGTAATTCTTTCAGGAAGTCCTTTCTCTGTTCGAGATGCTGATGCTCCAAAACCGGATTTAACTCCTTACAAAGGTAAATTGCCATTATTAGGAATTTGTTTTGGAGCTCAATTTTTAGCCAATGAATTTGGTGGCGAAGTTTTGCCCTCTAATACCAGAGAATACGGGAGAGCTAATCTTGCCATGGTAGATAATCATTGCGATTTATTAAAAGGTGTAGACCGTAATTCGCAGGTTTGGATGAGTCATGCTGATAGTATTGCTTCTGTTCCAGATAGCTATCAAGTGATATGTAGCACAGCAGATGTTAAGTACGCCGGTTATCATATTGTTGGAGAAAAGACCTATGGCATTCAATTTCATCCAGAAGTTTATCATTCTGAACAAGGTAAAGTGATTTTAGAGAATTTTATTGTGTCTATTTGTGGTTGCTCTCAAGATTGGACGCCTGATTCTTTTGTAGATTCAACGGTTGCTGATTTGAAAAATACCCTGGGTACTGATAAAGTGATCTTAGGATTGTCGGGTGGTGTAGATTCTTCTGTTGCTGCAATGTTGCTGCATCGCGCAATCGGTGCAAATCTTCATTGTATTTTTGTAGATAACGGTTTGCTTCGGAAATTCGAATTTGATGAAGTCCTGCGATCTTATCAAGGCATGGGACTAAATGTAAAAGGCGTAGATGCCAAATCGCTTTTCTATTCGGCTTTGAAAGGCCTTAAAGATCCCGAAGAAAAAAGAAAAGCAATTGGTAAGGTATTTGTAGATGTTTTTGATGCTGAATCGAAAATGGTTGAGGATGCGAAGTGGTTAGCGCAAGGAACTATTTATCCGGATGTTATTGAATCCATATCGGTAAAAGGACCGAGTGCTACTATAAAATCTCACCACAACGTTGGAGGTTTGCCAGATTACATGAAACTGAAGGTAGTTGAACCCTTACGGTCTTTGTTTAAAGATGAGGTAAGAAGAGTAGGTAAAAGCATGAATATGTCTGCTAACTTATTAGGAAGGCACCCATTTCCTGGGCCAGGTTTAGGGATTAGAATTTTAGGGGAAGTAACAGCAGAAAAAGTACAGGTACTGCAAGAAGTAGATTATATTTGGATAAAAGGGTTGAAAGAGCACGGATTATATGACGAGGTCTGGCAAGCTGGATCAATTTTATTGCCTGTTCAGTCGGTTGGTGTAATGGGGGATGAAAGAACCTATGAAAATGCAGTTGCATTACGTGCGGTTTCGTCAACGGATGGTATGACTGCGGATTGGTGTCATTTGCCACATGAATTTTTGGCACGAATTTCTAATGAAATAATCAATAAAGTAAAAGGTGTCAACAGAGTGACCTATGATATAAGCTCTAAACCACCGGCAACAATTGAATGGGAATAAATAGAAAATTATGTTGAATTTTATTGTAATGCTTAGTTGCATTTTCTTTTTTGTAGGAAGTGTTTTTAGCCAACCAGAAGGTGCTGAGACAAAGTTTATCAATGGCAAGGAATTCTATTTGCACAAAGTCAAATCAGGCAGCACTATATACGGGATACATAAATTGTATAACGTTGGGATTGAGGATATTCTTAGTGCTAATCCAACAGCTAAAAATGGGTTGAGTATTGGACAAGAATTATTAATTCCGAAATTGACTTTAACTGCAGGGACTCAACCAACAAGCGACTCGGTCATTATTGACTCAAGTCAATTTCTATTGCACATTGTAAAAAAAGGGGAAACTCTGTATTCAATTTCTAAGTCGTATCGGGTTGATGCCAAAACCCTCATGGAAATTAATGGTAATAATATTTTAACCATTGGAGATCAGGTATTGATTCCAAAGACGATTCAAAGGAAGTTTCGCCTGAATGATGAGGTAGAACCCGCTATTAAGAATCCGATTAATCAATTTGCAGGGGAAGGAGACTCTGTAGTATTGCACAAGGTAAAAAAGGGAGAGACGCTTTATGCGTTGAGTAAAAAATACGATTGTACACCAGCGGAAATTAAAGCTGCAAATAACGGTTTGCCAAACGGATTAAAAAAAGGAGTTGATATCAGAATTCCAATGACTGTTACTATCATTGAAAAGGTAGATTCCATTGTAATAGACACCAATATGGTTCAACTATCATTAGATACAATACTTAAAAAAGAAGTATACAATATTGGCGTTTATCTCCCATTTAAACTAGAAAAGTTTTATCAATCATTACAAGATTGTCCTCAAGTTGGTGACTGTCGTCCATATATACCTTCTGTAAGGGCTGCAGAATTTTATCAAGGTGTCGAAATGGCTGTCGACTCCCTTAAAAAGGCTGGACTCTCTGTAAATTTATTTGTTTACGACACGAAAGGTGATACATCTGCGATGCGTAAACTATTAGACCAAGAAGAAGCTAAAAAGATGGATATAATTTTTGGTCCATTATCAGGTGGCACCCAGGAAATGGCGGCGGCTTTTGCTTTGCAGCACCGCATTCAGTTTATATCTCCCGTAAACTCTTCTAATAAAATTTTATTTAAAAACCCATATGTTACCAAAGCAGTAGCGTCAATTCCTACTCAAGTAAATGAAATTGCACAGTACGTTGTAGATTCTTTTTCGAGAGAGAATATCATTTTGTTCACTGATGATAATGCAGCGGATCAAAGTTATTTCGCGAAAGTTTTTCGAAAAAAATACGAAGAGCTGACTGACGATACATTGCCTAAGTACCGAGATACACTGGTTGTTATGAATAGGGGAAAAGAATTGAAAAATATGTATCAATACTTGAACAAAACTGGAGTGAATGTCTTAGTCGTACCTTCAAGGAATTTGGGTTATGTAAGTTCCTTTCTGACCGATTTAAATAAGGTTAAAAATGATCGGGGCATGGAAGATGTTTCCTTTGTTGTCTTTGGTCTGGAAGGATGGCAAAAATTTGAACAAATAGATTACAAGTATATCAATGATTTTAATGTACATATTTCTAGCGCAAAGTACATCGACTTTGCTTCAAACGTAACGAAACGTTTCATTAAAAAATTTCGAGGGAAATACAGCAATGACCCTGGCGTATATTCTTATATGGGTTTCGATATTATGATGCAACATTTAGCAGGTCTTCTTCATTTTGGAAGTGGATTTGCAAGCAAAATAAATGGCATTCAATTGGATTATATACATACCGGGTTTGATTACGTTCAAGTTGGAGAGGGTAGCGGTTATGAGAATAAGAATGTGCACATTTTGGCTTATGAGAATTACAAATTGATTTTAAAAAGATAATGCGATTTAAAGATCAGGTTAAAAATGAATTTGAGCTTTTACAAGATGAAATTTGCACAGGCTTGGAAAAGTTGGATGGAAAAGCGAATTTTCATCAAGATAGCTGGGATAGAGAAGGAGGTGGTGGTGGAAGAACCAGAATTATTCAAGATGGTGATCTGTTGGAAAAAGGCGGCGTCAATTTTTCAGCTGTCGAGGGTGTCTTGCCTGAATCTATTACAAATGCTTTAGGAGTAGATAATAATGAGTTCTTTGCCTCTGGTGTTTCTATTGTTCTTCATCCCCATTCGCCTCATGTGCCAATTATACACATGAATGTAAGGTATTTTGAGCTGAATGATGGAACATATTGGTTTGGAGGAGGAATTGACCTCACTCCTCATTTTATTGTAGATGATCTTGCCAAAGATTTTCATGAAAGCTTAAAAACGACGTGTGATGCGCACGATCTTGCTTTTTATGATGAGTTTAAAGTATGGGCTGATAATTATTTTTTTAATCAGCATAGGAATGAAACAAGAGGTGTTGGCGGTATTTTTTACGATCGGTTGAATGAAGAAAAGTCAAGTTTGACCAAAGAATCACTTTTAGAATTTTCTCTAAGCTTAGGTCGTACGTTTTGTCCGGCTTATGAAAAGCAAACCGTTTATCGAAATAGCACGGTTACCCCAGAAGAGAAACGATGGCAGCTAATGCGAAGAGGCAGATATGTTGAATTTAATTTGGTTTACGACCGAGGAACAAAATTTGGTCTGGAGACCGCTGGCCGAATAGAATCCATATTAATGAGCCTACCTAATGATGCATCCTGGATTTATAATTATGCGCCGACATCAAAGGCAGAAAAAGAAACGTTGGAAAAACTTAAAAAAGGCATTAACTGGTTGTCCTAAGTGTTCAAGAATGGGTTCAATTTTTTACAGCTCTTCAATTTCGATACCCGGATGTTTCGCTTTGTCAAATTTAAATTTAGAGTCGGTAATTTCTATATTGGATAACATTTTTTCAATTGTGTAATACAACGATATTCCGTCTTTTGTCTTTACGGTCATACTATGAATTTTGTTTTCAGCCTTATTGATTTTTACAATAAGCGTATGGTATTTACTCTCTTTGGGTTCTTTGGGGAATAATTTAATGGCATGCAATTTAGCCGTTGAGCCTTGGTCATAATACTGGTATTTGAAACCATTTTCCCAAATGGTTAATAATTTGCTAGGGTTAATGCCATCTTCATCGTCCGCATCACTTTTGTAGCAGACACCTTCGTCTAGTTCAAGGTTCCATAGATACTCAGTGTCGTTCCAGATATTCGTATTGTCATCTTCATAATAGTATTTACTCCCTTTTATCCAAGCTTTACCAGCTGATGAACTGTTGACGCCTTCACTCTTAATGCTACTATTAAATTCGATGTAAATGGTCTTGTAAGAAGCCATTTCTTTGCTAATCCCATCCAGGATAGTTTTCGCTTTTTCTTCGTTTTGAGCAATACTTGGTATGCTCATCAATAAACAGAATGCTGTAAGTGTTAAAATACTCTTCATAATTGCAAATTTAGTCTAATTCACTGTCTTTCCTCTCATTTTCCAAAAACCGCGCCAAAGAATCTAAATCGGGAATTAAGACATCACGAGCTTTGCTTCCTTTATGAGGGCCAATAATTCCAGCAGCCTCTAGTTGGTCAACTATTCGTCCTGCTCGATTATACCCTAGTTTTAACTTTCTTTGAATGAGTGATGCAGAACCTTGTTGGTGATTTACAATGACCTCTGCAGCTTCTTCAAACATCACATCTCTGTCGTTTCTGTCTGCATCTGATGTTGCTGCTGCGCTATCATCGATGTACTCAGGTAAGTGAAAGGCATTAGGATATCCTCTTTGAGAACCTATAAAGTCAGTTATTTCGTCAACTTCGGGGGTATCTACAAACCCACACTGAAGACGAACAAGTTCGTTGCCTGGTGAATAAAGCATGTCACCTTTTCCAATCAATTGGTCGGCTCCTCCAGCATCAAGAATTGTTCTTGAATCGATTTTGGACGTAACTCTGAATGCTATACGAGATGGAAAATTGGCTTTTATCACCCCTGTGATTACGTTAACAGAAGGCCGTTGAGTTGCGATTATAAGGTGAATACCAATGGCACGAGCTAGCTGAGCTAAACGTGCGATTGGGGTTTCAACTTCTTTTCCCGCAGTCATTATAAGGTCTGCAAATTCATCAACAACTAAGACGATATAAGGTAGGTAGCGATGGCCTTTTTCTGGATTTAAACGCCTGTCGATAAACTTTTTATTGTATTCCTTTATGTTACGAACCATGGCGTTTTTTAGAAGCTCATATCTTTGGTCCATCTCCACACACAAGGAATTTAAAGTGGTGACTACCTTGGATGTGTCTGTAATGATGGCTTCACCATCATCAGGAAGTTTGGCAAGAAAATGCCTTTCAATTTTGGTATAAAGCGTAAGCTCAACTTTTTTCGGGTCGACTAAAACAAATTTAACTTGTGATGGATGCTTTTTGTAAAGTATGGAAACCAAAATAGCATTTAAACCAACAGATTTACCTTGTCCTGTTGCTCCCGCCATTAGTAAATGAGGCATTTTAGTAAGGTCTGCAACCAATGTTTCGTTAGAAATTGTTTTTCCCAATGCTACGGGTAACTCCATCGTACTATTTTGAAATTTCTCCGAAGCAATAATCGAACGCATGGATACCACTTCAGGTTTAGAGTTGGGTACTTCAATTCCTATAGTTCCCCTGCCGGGCATTGGTGCGATAATTCTTATTCCTAATGCCGCCAGACTTAGTGCAATATCATCTTCTAAGTTTTTAATTTTTGAAATTCGAACACCTGCGGCGGGTACAATCTCATAGAGGGTGACCGTAGGTCCGATTGTGGCTTTTATTTTTGCAATTTTTATGTTGTAATTGCCCAGTGTTTCTACAATCTTATTTTTGTTTTCTTCGAGCTCTTCTTTGTCCACAGAAATATTGCCTCCTCCATGATCGGATAGTAAATCAATTCCGGGTAGCTGATAAGTAGCTAAAACTAATTTTGGATCGTATTCGCCAAATTCTTTTAATTTATCACTTATTTCTGCTTCAGATAATTCATCTTCTTCGGATGCTACTTCCA
The DNA here is from genome assembly GCA_905480225.1 of uncultured Flavobacteriales bacterium. Classification (GTDB taxonomy): domain Bacteria; phylum Bacteroidota; class Bacteroidia; order Flavobacteriales_D; family Parvicellaceae; genus UBA10066. The sequence continues at coordinate 11,924 of CAJQPO010000123.1, forward strand.
CTTGAAATTCTTCATCGGATACCTCTACTTTAACTTCTTTTTCTTCCCCAATAAAAGTGCCTAAGTCTTCAGGTCCATCTTCAATCACTTCTTCAATTTCAAGAATGTCTTCGGTTGTGTTTTCTTCTAATTCAATTTGTTTTGATGTCTCATCGGGTATGGATTGATTCGGGGAAACCTTATTGGTTGTTTCATCAGTAGGCTCATTCGAGGTAATTTCTTCTTCCTCTTTATTTGGAACGATACGTCCAATAGTCGGTATTTTTGGATTGAATAAGATAACGGTTGCAACAAGACCAGAAAATAGAATGAAAAGAATCATACCAACTGGTCCGATTGCGGTTACAATCCAACTGCTTGTCTCGTAACCAAATATTCCACCTAAGAAATCAAATGGTTTGGCAAACAAATACCCCAAAGTAATCGATAGCCAAACCCAAATAACACCAGAAATACTAAGTGTTTTCAATAGTGGTAGGAAATCTTTTTTGAATAGTATTTTAATTCCCCATAAAGCAAAATTAAAGGGTAAAAGGAAGGATACAATGCCGAATCCGCCGTAAATAATACTGTGTGAGGTGTATGCACCTAACTTACCCAGCCAATTTCTAATATCTACTTCCTCGCCGGAAAATACAAAGGACCAGAATGGGACATTATTAACTAGGTCTTGGTCATTTTTCCATGTAAATAAATAGGAAGTAAAAGATAAGAAGAGGTATATGCTTGATAATAATAAAATTAATCCGGTAGTCTTATGCAATCGTTCATCTAAGAAAAATTGCTTAATCTTTAACCAGATAGGATTTGGAGCCTTTGGTTTCTTATTATCGCTGGCTTTTGCTTTCGAAGATTTTTTTTTCTTCTCAGACTTACTGTTTCTTAATTTGTTTTGATTGGCCATGTGCAGTTTACCTCAGCAAACAAAATTATAAGATACAGTTGTTCTGTTTGTTAAAGCACATAACTTCTGTACACACAATTTTGTTAACAGTCTATATTCAACTCAACAGGTTGGATCATTTGATTACAGGATTTAATTTTTGAAAAACATTGTGGATATTAGTGCAATGCCTACATACCGTAATTTTAATTTCAGAAATTTCTTTCGGTTCATTTGGCTGATTCTAATTGTATCCGTCCTTATTCATTACGGTCTGTACTCTTCTACTTACACAGCCGACACTTTACAGTCTTATTTTAATTCAAATAGTACAAATATATTCTATGCGTATGTGTGTTTAAGTTTAGTTCGTTCATTTTTCTTTTTGCCAAGTACGATTTTTGTAATAATGGGAGTTGTATTGTATCCTAATCAGCCATTTTTAGTTCTTTTCATTTCTATGTCAGGAATATTAGTTGGTGCCACATGGGTTTATTTTTCGGCAAGAATTTTAAAAATTGAACAATTATTTTCCAAGAAAAATCAAGCAAGATTGAAGAATGTGCGTTATAAGATACAGAAACATGGATTTTTAATTGTGATTGGATGGTCTTTTTTCCCGCCTGTTCCAACTGATTTAATTTGTTACGTTGCAGGATACGCTCAGATGAAATTCTTAAAGTTTATTGCGGCACTTTTAATTGGTGAATTGTTCCTTGTAAGTATTTATGTTTGGACCGGTAAAGGCATTTTTCAGTTGGTTTTTAACTGATTTAAACGTTACTAATGGTTTTAATTCCCATTACGAACACTTGAAGATAAACTATTGCATGCCACCTAGGCTTTGAAGGAGTTTATCCAAACTTATTTCTTTGTATTCTTCTGGAATCTTGATACTAAATGCACTTTTTTCTACTTTGTTTTTAATTTCAATTGCAACCATTTTCATGGTTAACTGCGGCATTTCAATCTCAATAGATAACGGAAACCCTTTAACCTGGTCACTACCGTATTTGTTTTTATTGTTGATGGCGTTTAATGATTCGGTTACATACATAATCATCTCCATTCCATTAGAATCGGTAAGAATAACTTTATTGCAGTCGAAATCTAAAATCTTTTTAACCTCTTCAGTAACTTCAATTTGTGTATTGGTATCCGTCGCAGTGCTCTCCTGGTTTTTGATGTTGTCGATGTGTGCAGCTTGCTTCATTCCCATCAGATCTACCAACATAATTCCTCGTTTCTTTTGTGCATTATGAATAGATGATGATTTCATCATAACCATATTCATATCTTGCCTAAAGTTTTCATCTTTAAACGTAATGGACATGGTGCTG
>CAJQPO010000124.1 GCA_905480225.1 uncultured Flavobacteriales bacterium
AATAGTGTCGGGAAATACAGCGCCATAACCATCACTTTAGACAACAACTCTGGTGCTGGAATATGGTACGAAGTGGAGCAAACGGTTGGAGGAACAAACGCTGTTTCCAAATGCTTGTCGTTTGATCAATTAGGAAATATAATTGTAGCGGGTGAATTTTCTGGAACACTAGATGTTCAGAGCACCCATTTAGTAAGCAGTGCAGGTGGTAATGATTTGTATACGATTGCTTATGATAATTCAGGTGCATACCTTTTTCATGATAGCGCGTCTTCTGTAATTAATATTACGGTAAATGATTTAGCAGTAGACGGTTCTAATGGTATTCATTTTGTAGGTGAAAATACTTCAACTGTAGTATTCGGTTCTAATTTTACTTCAAACAGTGGCTTTCAAGACGGTTATTCTGCAAAATTGGGTTCGTGCGATGCTTCTTTTTTATACAGTGGAAACCTATACTGCGTGGGTAGCCCAAATGAAACACCAGTAATATCGGGTGATGCGGGAGGTGTATTCTCCGAGCCGAGTGGAAATCTTGTATTTGCCAACGTTGCTACAGGAGAAATTGACTTAAGCGCATCTTCGGTTGGTGGGCCTTATAGCATAACTTACACGGCTCCTAATGGCTGTACGGAAGTTCAGTTTGTTACGATTTTATTAAACGCCCCACCGGTTTTTACATTTTGTCCTAGTGATGTCATCGTATCAAACGACATTGGTTTGTGTTCAGCTAATGTTACTTATAGTCCTCCATTATCTTCTGACGATTGTGGTTCTGTCAGTATTGCACAAACGGACTTAACAGGTTTGTCTTCAGCGAATGATTTTCCAGTTGGTGTTCATGTCTTAGAGTATACGGCCACGGACTTAGCTGGAAATTCGTCTACCTGCTCCTTTTCAGTAACAGTAGATGATGTGGAACTTCCTGTAATTAATTGTCCCGCGAATATAACGCAGGGAACAACACCTGCTATATGTGGTGCATCTGTTACCTTCTCGTCACCAGTAGGTACCGATAATTGTTCAGGGGCAATAACTACGCAATTGTCAGGTTTGGGCAGTGGGCCTGTTTATCCCGTTGGCACAACTGTTAACACTTTTGAGGTGGTTGATTTGTCGGATAATACAGCATCGTGTTCGTTTTCCGTAACCATTGAAGACACAGAAAGTCCTTCAATTATATGTCCCTCCGATGTGATCCAAAGTAATGATTCTAGCTTTTGCAATGCGACTGTAAATTTTACAACCCCCACGGGAACTGACAATTGCTCTGGTTCAACTACGGTTCAAACATTAGGTTTGCCAAGTGGTTCTTCTTTCCCAGTTGGTACTACCGTGAATTCTTTCATTGTAACGGATGCGACAGGAATTAGTACGTCGTGTTCATTTAATGTTGTCGTCAATGATGATGAATTTCCAATCTTTATAAGTTGTCCAGCTGACATTGTACAAAATAGTGATTCAGATACTTGTGGTGCGGTCATCAATTACTCGGTACCCATTGCTTCTGATAATTGTTCTGGATTGTCTGCCGTATTAGGAGCGGGGAGTTTGCCAAGTGGAAGTTATTTCCCTTTAGGTGCAACTGCTGTGACATGGGAGGCAACGGATGCTGCAGGCAATTCGACGATTTGTTCGTTTACGGTGACCATAATAGATAATCAGGTTCCAACAATTGTTTGTCCTGCAGATATCATAAAGTCAAACGATGCTGCTGTTTGCGGTGCAATTTGTAATTATTTGGACCCCATTATTGATGACAATTGTTCTGCTATTCTAAATAAAATTGATACTACAGGGTTGTTCTCCGGTGATTTTTTTCCATTGGGAATTACTGAAATGATTTATTCAGTTGAAGATCCTTCTGGTAATGTAGATACCTGCTCTTTTTTAGTAATTGTAAACGATGAGTCACCTCCAGTTTTTAGTAATTGTGTTTCTGATACGATTTTGAGTAATGATCTGGATACCTGCGGAGCCGTTTTCAACTTCCCAGCATTGCTGGCGGAAGATAATTGTGGAATTTTATCAGGGCCAAATCAAATCGATACTACTGGCTTAAGCTCAGGAGATTTGTTTCCGATAGGAGTAAATACCATTACTTATGCGGTCGTGGATACTTCAGGCAATACCGATACATGTTCATTTGTAGTTACCGTAAATGATGTTGATCCGCCAGTTTTAGAATGTTTGTTAGATACTGTTTTGGTCAATGATACAAGTGCTTGTGGAGCTATATTTACTTTTGCGTCCCCGACAGTAACGGACAACTGTGATACAGCCCTTTTTATACAAAGGGCTGACACAACGGGTTTAAATTCTGGTGATTTATTTCCGGTAGGTATTACGGAGTTAATATTTGCAGTGGCCGATAATGCGGGTAACACTGATTCTTGTAGTTTTTTGGTTACCGTGATTGATGGTGAAGCACCAATAATTGCGTTTTTCAGTGATATCGTGGTTACTAATGATATCGATAGTTGCGGAGCAATAATAAATTTTTCATTACCAACAGCCTCTGACAATTGCACGACCTCTTTTGATACTTTGAAAATAGATGGTACGGGATTGAATTCAGGTGATTTGTTCCCAATAGGGACTACTAATTTGCAATACGTATATATAGATGGTGCTTTGAATTCAGACACTTGTCAGTTTAGCGTTACCGTTTCAGATACACAAAGCCCTGTTTTTACGGTTTGTCCAGGAACTATATTGGCTAATAATGATTCCGCAATGTGTGGGGCTGTAGTTACGTATGCAATACCATTGGCAAGTGACAATTGTATTGTTGATTCAATTTATCAAAAGTCTGGAGAAACAGCTGTCGGCTCGTATTATGATATTGATACTACCCTAAATACTTGGTACGCGATTGATGCGGCTGGTAATGTGGATTCGTGCTTGTTATTCATTGTTGTGTCGGATGCTGAACCCCCTGTAGCTGATCCATATAACCTCCCTACCTATGTTGATAATGATTCTTTGGCGTGCGGAGCAATCGTTAATTATCCACTGCCTGTTTTTAGTGATAATTGTCCAGCTAATTTAGTTGTTACGCAAACGGTAGGTGATTCGAGCGGTTCATTCTTCCCTGTTGGAGGACTTTATAGTGTTACTTTTGCTGCTTCTGATGGAGTATCCTCTCTTGTTAAGGGTTCTAGTTTTTTTGTTGTTGATAATGAGCCACCTGTAATTTCTTGTGTTGATCTAGATACAATTTTATACGTAGACTCAACATCTTGTTCTGTGCAGTTTACATATGAAGCTCCAACTCCTTTTGATAATTGCGGGATTATCGACTCTGTTCAATTGGTTCTCGGTGATACAAGTGGCCATTATTTTCCTGTAGGTATTAATGAAATAAAATTTCAGACTTGGGCTCCGGGTGGGTCACATTCATGCAGTGCAGTAATAGAAGTTAAGGATACGATAAAACCACAAATAATTTGCCCTGGAGACACGACTGGAGGAGGTTTGCCTCGTGTTGTTTTGTGCGACAGTATTTTCACGGACTCTTTAGTTCCTTTGTATTCAGATAATTGTCCATTAGGATTGAACTTGTTTCCGGTATCATCCATTTTTTATCAGATAGGGGATACTCTTCCGGTTGGTATTAGCACGTTGTCTTATAATGCGGCAGATGCGTCTAATAACATATCCACTTGCACGTACACGGTAGAGGTCCTTGAACCTATTTTTCCGTATTGGGACTCCTTGCCAAATGAAATTTGTTTACAAGCCGATATCATTCGATTAGATTCATTAACAAATGGTATTCCTGGAGTGTTTAGTGGTGCTGGAGTAGACGGTTATAATTTGGTGCCATCATTGGCTGGTGTTGGGGCGCATTACATCACTTTTACAGTAGAAAATGAAGTGTGTTCAAAAGATTCAATATTATTAATTAATGTTCTTCCAAATCCAGAGATTAGTGCTGGTGAAGATGACTCAATTTGTGGACTTACTTACACATTGAACGGAAGTTCGAGTATGGATGGATTTTGGTCTTCTAGTAGTTTGGTTTTCGGTAATATGAATGATACGCTATCCTCGATTGTTGCCACGAGTTATAATACGTTTGAATGCATTTGGCAAATAACATCACCTTTAACATGCGAAGCCAGTGACACGGTTTCTATTCGTTTCGATGAACAAATAACAGTCTATGGGGGCGAAGATCAGTATGTGTTAGAAGATTTGCAAGCCTTTCTTACAGCAGAATATCCTTCAAATGGTTTTGCTTTTTGGGATGTGATTTCGGGCTTTGGAGAGGTTATCAATATGGGCAATCCGAATAGCGAATTTATTCCGAATGGTTTTGGCATCTATGAGCTATCTTGGATTGGTCAGAACGGAAGTTGTCCTGTGGTAACTGATGAAGTTATTTTAGAATTCAGGAAAATTAATATTCCGCAAGGACTTTCGCCGAATTCCGATGGGCTAAATGATGAATTTATTATTCCTGGTATTTCACAATTCGAGATTAGAAAAATAAAGGTTTACGACCGATGGGGCAAGGTTGTTTACTTCAGTGATTCCTACAATAATGATTGGAGTGGAACAAATTTCAATGGAAGTCGTTTAATCGACGACACGTATTTTTATGAAATCACACTAGATTCATATACGTTCACAGGATTTGTACTGGTTAAAAATTAGTGAAGAAACTTAAATACATATGTATTACGCTCTTTGTGGCGTTTGAAATTAACGCGCAGGAATTTCCTGTGATTGGCCAGTATATTTTTAATGAAATGATATTGAATCCAGCGAGTACTGGCTGTCATGATGTTTTTAATTCGCAATATTCTTACCGAAAGCAATGGTTGAATGTGCCTGGAGCGCCTTCAACACAAAGTTTGGCATTACAGAGTCCGCTAAGGGACGAGTCAGTTGCATTGGGTTTACTTTTTTATAGAGATAAAATAGGCGTTTCTTCAGAATCTGCCGTAGTAACTAATTTTGCTTACAGATTGAAATTGGGACGGGGCCAGAGGTTGGTTTTTGGTTTTGGTGCTGGCGTTTTTTTTGAAAAAATAAATTACACTCAATTAAGTTTAACGCATGCTGGAGACCTGAGCTTTGGATCCGATTCTCCGCTAGGGATATCTCCAAATTTTAGTGCTGGAATACGGTACGAGGTAGACGGATTAGAATTTGGAATTTCTATACCTATGTTATTGACAACACGTTATGATAATGCAGTAGAGCAATTCCAGTTGATGCATCGGTTTTCAAACTATAATTACTTGTTAAGATCAGTCTATAATTATCAAATTAACCAGGATATAAAAATGCGTTTTGGTGGGCTGTTTAAATACCATCAATTTATGGAGTCACAATTAGATGTTACTGTGTCTGCACAAATCAAGCAAAAAGTTGAATTTGGAGGAGGATTTAGAAGTGGTGAAGGCATTATCATTTTTTCGAGGTTAAATATAATTGAACAACTTGATTTTGGAATACAATACGAAATTCCTACTACGAAACTTTATGAGTATACATCGGGCACTTTAGAGGTGTCTCTAATTTATAATGGCTTGTTTAATAGTCAGGCAAAAAACCCGAGAGTATTTTGATCAGATTTTTACTCGTAATGATTTCAGTTATTTATTACCCTTTTGTTCTTATCGCACAAGAGAACAAAATTTCTATGTTGAAAATTGAAGGCGGAGGAGAAGAGAAAATATGCCCAGTAAAATATAAACAAGGAATTGTTTTTATGTCAAGTGCTCGAACAAATTTATTGAAAACTGTACGTGATGAAACGGGTCAGATTCCATATAATTTATTCTATCAAAAAGTATTTAATGAACTCGTAGTTGGTGGAGATGTAGTGATTTTTTCAGAAAATTTAGTTACAGAATTTAATGATGGCCCGGTGTGTTTTGCTAAAAACGAAGAATTGATTTTTTACACTCGAAATACAGACATTAATGATGTCAGTAACTCTAAAAGAAACAGGACTTTAGGAATATTCATCTCAACTAAAGGCAAAGGGGAGAGGTGGCATCAGTCAAGTAGCTTTGAACATAATCGGCCTGATTACAATCTAATTCATCCCGCAACTAATTCTGATGGAACCATTCTTGTGTTTAGTTCGAACATGCCTGGAGGTAATGGTGGATATGATTTGTACATTTCATTGCAAGACCATTTGGGGCATTGGTCTAAGCCGAGAAATCTAGGATCCACAGTAAATACGCAGGGTAACGAAGTATTTCCTAGTTTTTTTAAAGATGAATGGCTCTTATTTAGCTCTGATGGACGCGATGGTCAAGGAGGTCTAGATATTTATAGAAGTAAGTGGGAAGAGGATTTATTCAGGTACAGTGCGTCTACTCCGCTCGATAGTTCAATTAACTCGAAGTTTGACGATTTTGGTATTTCTTTAAATGAGGATGGTTTAAGTGGTTATTTTGGTAGTGACAGAAATGGTAGCGAACAGATTTATTTCTTCAAACAGTCTTTACCTAAACTGGAAGACTGTGTAGAAGAAAAACCACTTAATCTATGCTATTACATAGAGGAAAATAGCATCGTTTCAGATAGCGATCATCCTTTGAAATTTGTTTGGGATTTGGGAGATGGCACCAAGAAAGACGGATTGGAAGTTTATCATTGTTATCCAGGAGTAGGAAAATACGTTGCTGCATTGCAAATAATCGATACGATAAGTAATGAAATTTATTACAGTGTTTCGGAACTCGAAATTAACATTGAATTAGATGATCGACCATACATAATTGGTCCAGATTCGGTGCATATAAATGATTACGCCTCCTTTTCCGCTGATATGAGTGGCCTGAAAAAAGAAGTAAGAGAAATATTCTGGGATTTCGAAGATGGTTCAGTTCAGATGCAGGAAAATGTCAATCGATATTTTGGCTTGATTGGACAACAAAATGTAAAGTTAGCTATTGTTGGAAGTGACGGTTCGGTTCAATGTGTGAACAAAAAAATTGAAGTAGTTGATAAAAATACCGTCATCAGTAAATACAAGGTTCTCACTCATCAAAAAAAGGTTATTCCTGTTGCCGAATCTAAATTAGGCTATGCCGTTCAATTATTGCAGTCGTTCAAACAAGAAGTGCTCAGTGATTCAATTTTATTAAAAGTGAATTACCCCATTACTCAACGATTTAACGAAGTTGATAGCATCTACCAATACACCGTTGGCGAATCAGACAAGGTGGCCTCTCTGTATCATTTATACAAAGAAATGAGGGACCTAGGCTTTGATAGTAAATTAATTTCTTTTGAGCTCAATTATGACAATGGCATTGACGCGAAGGAAGTTCTTATCTTTTTCTCTCCAGGAAAAGATGAAATAACTGCTTATAATGAGGCAAACTTGAATGATTTTTCACGTAAATTGAATTCGTTTAGTAAATTGGAAGTATTGGGTTATGCAGATCCAAGCGGAAGTGTCAAGTCAAATAAAAAATTGAGTTACAGGCGTGCTATGAACGTGGCTAAATATCTAGAGAAATGTGGTATTTCTGAGGATAACATTGAGGTAGATGCTATTGGAGAGGTCAGAACTTCTAGCACGGAAACTGAAATGCTCAGGTATTACAGAAAAGTGGAAGTAAGGTTGATAGATAATTAATGGTATAATTTTAGTACAATTTAAATTATGAAATTATTGTTAGTTGTATTGTTGTTGTTCGGTGCTGAACATTTTTGGTCTCAGGCTGTTCCGGCCAAAGAGGAGAATATTCCCTATTTAGTTACGTTTGGAAACAAAGCAAAATCGTCTTACGGGGATGATGACTATGCGCAGGTATTTTTTTTCAGTATCCCGAAAAATCACAAGAAACCAATTTACTTAAGAGTTTATGATCCGGATATTGGTGGTGAGATAGATGAAAAGGCGAAAGATTTTAATACAAAATCTCGGTTCTCAGTGTATGGAGGGAAAGGATGTATAACGGATAAAGAAGCTCGACAGACATCCACACTGGGTAATTTCAAAAGTGGCAACCTGTTGTATACTAAAACTTTTGGTCCAGATTTGCAGTACGATAAGCAGTGGGTTACATTTGGCCCTTTTAACCCCTCAGAAGGCGAATATTCAGCAGATTATTTTGGTTATGTTTTTAAATTGGTTTGTGAAGGTATCAGTGGAGATGATGGCAATTTATACAAGTATTTTCTCTCGTCCAGTAAAGATAAAAATGTTCCAGTAGAGGGAGGGAATGCATTTACATTTGAATACACTTTCCGATTGCATGATGATCCAAAACAAGTATCACACATATATCCATACATTGATGATAAGGTGATTTCGATTAAACAATCAAATTTTGATTGGGATAGTGACGGAGGAATCAAAATATTCAGTGTCGCTCAATGGAGTTTTCCGCTGCAAGTTTCAGAAAATGACCAATGGGTGACGAGTCAATACCAAATTAAAAAACAGGAAAAAGGAAAATCACTAGATATACGGTTTTCAAAAAATGCAGCAAAAAAGGTTAGGAATAATAATGTTGTATTCTATGTTACTAACCAGTATGGTGAGTTTTTGCCATTTTACACGGTGCCAATTGGTGGAATCCCCAAATTTAAAGGAAGTGCTTCTTTTCGACAGTAATTGCTTTGTGTGTTTTATGGAATCATTATTTATACATTGTTAGATGGCTTATTTTCGATTATTTGTTTTAGTCTGTTTGCAGCTATTTTCTATTAGGGGAATTTCTCAATATTATCAGTTTCAGGGTTATGGACTTGAAGCCGGATTAAGTGACCCTTTTATTTATTCCATTACTCAGGATGATAGGGGGTATCTATTAGTGGGTACTGGTGAGGGATTGGGTGTGTTTGATGGTGTTTCCTTTGAAATGAAATACACGTCAGACAGTTTAGCTGAAGATTTCGTTTCACAATTATTTAAGAGCAAACAGGGGATTGTTTGGATGGGACACAAGGAAGGTGGCGTTTCTTACCTTCAAGGTGATGTCCTTAAAAGCTATCCGCTTAATTACGAAATAAACTCAATTATAACTGGGATTTCAGAAGATGATCAGGGTGTTGTATGGTTTTCTAGTCAGCAGGGAGGTGTCTTTCATATTGATATTAAATCGGGCAATCAATTGATGTTTTTAGATGAGTTTAGTGGTAAGAATGTCAATGATATCGCAATAGCAGGAGACAATGAGTTATTTGTAGCAACTAATTCGGGGTTAGAACATTATTACCTAAGCGATAGCCAGAATGAACTGTTTTTCGTGGAGAGATATTTAGAAAGTTACGACATAAAAAAGGTTGAGAATATTGGTAGAAAAGGAATTGCAATTGGCACTAGTCAAAGTGGTCTTTTTATTTTGGAACCGGGTGCAGATAAGCCAGTTAAGCAGGGGCTACCAGAAGATATGTTGATTAAGGACCTTTGTTTAGACGATGAGAATAACATCTATGTGTCTACTTTTAATATGGGAATCTACAAGCTTGGTCAAAACCGAACGGTGCATTATGATGAAACTAACGGTCTTCCGACGCCGAATATTCAAACCGCTTTTATGGATAGAGAAGGTACGATGTGGGTAGGTTCTTTTGGTGGCGGATTATATAAACATTCTCGTGAAGTTTTTACATATTACTTGATGGCTTCTAATCTCGAAGTTCGAGATGTTGTTGTTGAGGGTGAGTCCATGTACATTGCCTCTTCCAATAAAGTAATCAGGGTATTAGGAAGTGATTTTTCCAGCATTGACACGATTGTTGTCGAGGGGGTTCGAAACATAACGTGTATGTACTTGGATCGAAAAGAAAAACTTTGGCTTGGTTCAGAAAACAATGGTTTGTATGTCTGTGATTTAAGTACTCGAATGATAAAGAAATGGTCTTTGACATCAGACTATTTATCTAGTACAATTAACGACATTGCGGGTGATGGAACAAGCGTTTGGGTAGGTACATACAATGGGCTTTATGAAATTGGGGAATCGAATGCGTTAAACCATTACGACATTACATCGGGGTTGTCGCATAATACAGTCAATTGTTTATTTTACGATGAAGAAGACGAGGTGCTGTATATTGGAACGGAAAGTTCTGAACTATCCATGATTGAAAATGGACATTTGTCTGGCAAGCGGTACACTGATAATTTTAGTCTTCTGGATATTTACCACATTGACAAATTGTCCGACGGTGGAATATACCTTGCGTCTTATGGTGATGGAGTATTTCGATTTTTGGACGGTAATTTTGAACAATTTTCGACAGCGCAGGGGTTAGCTTCGAATTTTTGTTACGGATTAATTGAAGATGTTAGAAAAAATTTATGGGTTACACACAATGGTTATTTGTCTCGAGTTGATATTGAAACTTTAGAGATAAAAGTATTTGAAGAAGAGGATGGAGCGAATAAGGCCTATCAGAAATCTGCCATTGCGAGCAATGAAAGTGATATATGGTATGGTTCCCAAGATGGCCTGTTAAAGTATGATGGAAATACGGATGTAATCAATTTGGTTCCTCCAATTTTAGGAGTTACTGAGATTAAAGTAGATGGTGATTCAATTGAAGTTGTTGAACAGATTTCACTAGCAGCTGGAATTTACGATTTCAGTATTGGTTTGAGAGGACTCTCCTTGAAGCACCCTAAAGATGTACAGTTTTCTCATTTCTTAGAAAATTACGATAAAGGATGGTCAGAAATCTCTCAAAATCCTATCATTAAGTTTAATAAGTTGTCTGATGGTGAGTATATTCTGAAGGTAAGGGCTTTCAACGATGACGGTCAAGGAACGGAAGAGATAGCGGTTTTGTCGATTTCTATTGCCATGCCATATTGGAAAAAATGGTGGTTTTGGGTCCTCATGTTTGCTGTTCTTATCGTATCGGTATATTGGTTTGTAAAATTTAGAGAACGCCGATTAATCATATTGCAAGAGGAGTTAGAGAAGGAACTGGCTGTAAGGACGAAAGAAGTAATGTTTCAAAAAGAACGACTTGAGGCGACAAATAAAGACATTACAGATAGTATTAATTATGCTAAACGAATTCAAGATGCCGTGCTTCCAGAAGATACTTCATTTAAAACGTTTTTCCCAGAATCTTTTGTTACGTATCGACCGAGGGACATTGTTTCAGGCGATTTTTATTGGATAAACAGAAGAGGAGATGAAATTCTAGTGGCTTGCGGTGATTGCACTGGTCATGGTGTGCCTGGTGCTTTTCTTTCAATTATTGGACAGCAGTTGTTGCGGGAAATATATGATATAAAGCACATAGAGCAACCAGACCAAATAATTACAGAATTAGACAGGTCTATTGGTTACATGATGAATAGGGAGCAGGAAGATTTTGAAACCAAAGATGGTATGGATGTAACGGTCTGCTCCTTTAATTTTGAGGCAGGGAAGCTCAAGTGGTCTTCTGCGGTTAGGCCTTTAATCATGTATAGGAACGGGGAACGGAGCTTCCTCAGAGGTAATAGACGATCTGTTGGTGGCGATCATAGGGATAAAGTGTTTGAGTTGTTTGAAATGGATATTCAAAAAGGAGATGTTTTTTACATGTTCAGTGATGGCTATCCAGATCAATTTGGAGGACCTGACAAGAAAAAATTAAAGATAACGGGACTGTTTGAAATTTTGGAAGAAATAAATGGGCTTGAAATAGAAGAACAGGAACGTATCATTAATTCTCGATTGGTGGAATGGCAAGGTCGACACCCTCAAACAGATGACATCTTATTTATGGCAATCAAAATATAAAAATCCAATTATTAGGCGATTTTAAATAGGTGTTGATCTTTAAGAATGTTTTGAATGGGTCTGAAATGTTCTTTTAACACTGTCCATCTTTCGGGGTGCCTTTCAAGTAAGGCAATCATATTCTCTTTATGCGAACGAATGTTAATGGTTATTGCGGCTGCAGAAATAGATGGTTCGCAGTAGTTGGCTACATTTTTTCCATTAATTGATTTGTCTTGCAGTAATAGCCTTTGTGCGGCCTCCTCATACCGATCAAGATAAACAACGGTTTTTGTGTATTTACTTTCCAATCTTTCTTTACTAGGTGCTTTTTCTTTAGGCTTATAGTCGTATAGAATCAGATGTCCCGCATCAATTACAATCTGACTTCTTTCGAAGGATAGATTGTACGCAGCAGATGCTGCCTTTTTTAAAATGTCTTCTAGGCTTTCGAAATCACCAACATAGGTCAGTAGTTTTTCTGATGCATCCTCAGAAAGTTTGAATTTCATATGAAACGTTTTGGAAATGATATCCAAATGATGCAGACTATAGTTTAATATACTCTTAGCATAATTCTTCTTGATGGTTGCTAAGTCTTGCATCAGTTTTTTTCGTTCTTCCCTTTCTTGGCTTTTGGTGTCAACGATATTTTTTAGGATTGCCTGATTTTCTCTTTCTTGGACGAGTAAGTAACCTAGAGATTGGTGCAGTGTTTTTGCTAAGATGTCTTTGTTGGATGTGGATAATGTTTCAGACCTGCTTGTCATCTTAAATTGCGACAGAGAACCGTCTAAATACAGGTAAATCAAATCGTAATTTCCATCGTGTGGACTTAAGAATTTGAGGACTAAAACCGTATTGTCAATTTCGTCCGCTAAATCGTATTGTTTTCTTTTTCTTTGGGAAGTTTCGAAGATTAAGTCGTCAACATTTGTCCAGCCAGTTGGGGTTTTGTCTTTTCTGCTTTTTTGTATCGATACTTTTATTGATGGGGTTACCGATTCATGGACATGATCTTCTGGATTCCAATTTATTTTTAAGACTTTCCGTTCATTTGGATTGTAGTAAAATACAGAAGCTTTTTGCAGGGTTGGCAAAACTTTTTTAGCCATTTCTAATGCAGCATGGAACGGGGGTTGTATGAAAGAAAAGGTGTTCAAATCTATTCGTATCTACGTGAAATTAAGCATTTTGTTAGGAATTAAGTATATAATTAAGTAATAATTTTAATAAACTTAATTTTCATTAAGTAATTCATTAAGCCAATTAAGGGCCAAGTTAAGGGTGTAGATTTTACTTAATTCTCTTTATTTAAGCACGTATTATTCGTTTTATTGTGGTGTGTAATTAAATAAGTTAAGCCAACAATGATGGAATTAAAAGAAATAAAATTAAGTTTTAAGTTGATGAACATTTTAGCGGAGATAAGTGCATTTTGGATACTGTTAAAAGGGTTTAGCTGGACAAAGGAAGAAGTCAATGCCCTATTGCTAAAGAAGTCTGCTCAACTATTTGATATTAATCTAATTGAAGTTGATGGTCGTCGTTTTACACTTTCCAATCGAAGAAAGAAAAGGTTTATGAGAAGTTTAAAAAACAATTTACCCAAGAATAATAAAAAATATTTCGTCAAATTTTTTGCGTTATTTACTCGTACGAGTAGCGTAATTTCGAAGGATAAACGGATTCGTAAACAGGTCTCGAAAAGCAACCCATTTATCAAAAACGTATATCATAAAATAGAATAGTTCGGAGTTGGTTATGATGGAAACTCTACATCAGATTATTGATTTTATAATGCGCTTGTTTTCTACGGTGATTTGAGATCCTTCCGCCAACATTACGGATGTCGGTTCTTTACTGGATAATGTACCAAAACGCTTTCCGTAAACTGCAGCAAAATCAACGTCAATCACATAATGATTAATGGGATATGTCTTCCATGTGGGATGAGTGACTTCGTATTCTGTAGAAGTTGTTGAATCGTTATGTGTATAGCCCCAATAGTGCTCAGTAATAAAAGCCGCTTCACTATCGGGTTGTATGGTATTGGGATTAGGATCGCAATTTGCTGCCAACTTATACCAATTGTTTTTCATGCGCCATTCGTATATCACATTCAGGCTCTTGTCGTCTTCAAACCAGATGTGCTTCATTGGCAAGGTTTGGTAATTTTCCTTGTACAGTTTATTCGCGATAAAAGTAATGGCTGGTTTCGGAACAATTTCTTTGATGAATACTACGCCTCTTTTCCATTCTCCATTTTGTAAATGTCGCACATAGAATCGCAAATTAACTTCTTCAAAATTTACATGAAAAGGTATTTTCACTCCTTTTACTTTTGTATTTACAAACATGAATCCAACAAGACTTAGATAACAGCTGTCTTGCCATAGATCCAATTCCGTACCGTAAGGTAGATATGGTTTTAGCAACTCTGGTTCAACTTTGTAGTTTGCCAATATTAGCTTTCTCCATTCGGCTTTAAGAAATGACATAATTATAAGTGATTTTAAGTTAGAATCTTTGGGGCAGCATCGTTCAGAGACATTAACCCTTTTGAATCATTATCTAAGGTGTATTCTAATAGATGAAATGGGGCGTTTTCTACTTGTGCGCAGTCGTATCTAAAGGGCGAAACGGCAATTTGGTCTGGAACCGAATGATCGGAGCTAAATGATGAAATAAATAGGAGAGAGGCAATAGGCAGAAAAGCAAATTTCTTCATAGTTTATGCTGTGTTTTTGTAGTTACAAGGTAGCCTGAAAATTTTCAATTTAGAAATCAAATTGGAGTGATTCGTCCGCTTAAAGTCTTGATTGGTCAAACTTTGGTCGAAAAATGCACTGTATTTGAGATTTGTCTTGATTATTTGCAAGGCAATTCTTTTGATGGTTTTATCGATTGTTTGAATGCTGTTTTTCTGATGAGTGGCCTAATTTCGTTGTAAAATTGACATTGATTCATTACCTTGTAAAGGACTTTTGCAATATGCCCATACTTGCACTGTTGGAAGTCTACTACCATTAAAGCCGCTGCCATGAATCTAATTGAAACCGAAGAAAACTACTTGTTTAATGCAAAAATGCTCTTAACTGTTTTACTCAAGGAGCATTTTAAGAAAAGAAAAAATCAAATTACTCCATTCGAACAAATTAAATTAACCAAGTTAATAGACAGAATGATAGAAGGTGAAATTGATTATTTGCACGACGATCCAGATTGCTATTTTGAGCTGTATAATCAAGATCATTTAAATAACTAGAAGTACTTGCTACTGCTTTAACACTCGCCTCAACGATTAATTTTGTTTTCCTGTTTTCCTACAAAACGATTAGTTTTCCAGCTGTATTGTATAGTCCTTCATTCGTGGAGTAAATAGCGAAAAACAAATGACCTTTCGGAAGTTGATTGGCGGTTAATTGAAAGAAATTCAGTGTCGTTAATTTTTTAAAAACCAGGTTTCCCGCTGCGGTATAAATGGCAATTGTGTGCTCCTTATTCGTGTTGTTATTGAAATAAATACGTCCTTGATCAACTAGAGGTTGTGGCCTAATCAAATGCCCATTTTTCTCGACGTCAATAATTTCAATGGAAAGAATTTTTGATTCATCAAAGAAACCGGGTTGAATTTTGTAGAAATTCCATCCACTTTCAGGGTTTTCATCCAGATAGGTGTAGGGTATAGGTTCTAAGATGCTTCCGCAAATACCACTAATAAAATGTGTCAGCTGAAAATTAATACCATCACTCGATTTTAAAACCGAAATCCCGTCACATGTGTTTCCTGAAGTGATATCCCAAGAAAGCAATACTTCATTTCCAAAAGAAGTAAGTCGAAAATTGGCCACAATTTCACCTTGTGCTGATGAAAATCCTACTTGGAACAACAGGACACACCAGATGAAATATTTACGAAAAAGTTGCATTGTATGAGTTCACACGCTTTAGGTCAGTTTAAAATTAAGCATTAATGTAATAACGAAGTACGACTGAAAATGTTTTGGGTCCTGTTTTTGTCGAATTTAAGTTTATCAATCACATTTTGTTTAACAATATTTAATAAATGTTGAACAAAACAAAGAACTCATTGTTAGAAGGTCGTAAGTAAATTTTAACATTAATAACAAGTTGTATGAAGTTTCTAGAAAAGTATTACCCGGTATTGCTAGCGTTTATCAGTTTTGTTCTCTCAGTGTCACTATGGTTTAGTGGTCAAAAAGACGAAGGGATGTTTGTTGGAATTTGGGTTCCTTCGATTCTGTGTTTTGCGATATTCTTCAGACTTGTCAAAAACGACTAATAATGAATGATATAACACTTTTTACATTGGGCTCTTTCATTTTTGTTTCTTATATGTTTTTCCTGGTGCGGATGGTTTGGAGGCAACACCGAATCCAAGAAGGTAAAGACCAAAACATTCTCAAGGTAGACCGACCAAATCAAAAGAATAAAGTTTCTTAGGAAGGCTAACTGCTTGTTTTCAGGTAGCTGGTATTGCCCTGGTTAAGGAAGTTCATATTTTAATGTTTTTTATTCATGAAAAACATTCCATTCGGTTCTTTTGAAACCTTTTCATTAGCGCATTTCAAATTCATTAGACATTACAGCCTTGTTTCTAGGGTTACAAAGACTTGTAGTATGCAGGTAGTTGTGAAATCTTTAACTCTTTTTTCAGTGATTTTGATTTCATGCGTGTGCGAATTAAAAAAGCCCACCCTTTGGGTGAGCTTTCTTTTCTTAGTGATCGCGGAAGGATTCGAACCTTCGACCGCCTGCTTAGAAGGCAGGTGCTCTATCCAGCTGAGCTCAATGCTAGTGGGAGTTTCATGATTTGCATTCTTTAATTTGCACACAATTTGCATACACAAAGCTTGGTTTTAATTGATTATAAATATCTAAAATTATAGAGTAGGATAGTGGAGTAGTAGCAAATTTTTAATTTCTCTATCTTTGAAAAAAACATCCTTCAATGAAAAGAATTTTACCCCTACTTATCTTATTTACTCCACTATTTTCATTGGGTCAATTCACAGCTATCCCAGATGCTAATTTTGAGCAGGCATTAATTGACCAAGGTCATGATACAGGAACTCCCGATGGGCAAGTCTTAACTGCTAATATTAGTGGACTTACTTTTTTAAATGTTTCATCTAATTTAATAGGTAATTTATCAGGAATACAAGATTTCACTGCTTTGACTTCCCTTTATTTTTCTGACAATTCGGCTTCACTCACAAGTATTGATTTAAG
>CAJQPO010000125.1 GCA_905480225.1 uncultured Flavobacteriales bacterium
ACCCTAGTTAAGTCCGAACTTCCAAATGAAGAAAAGCATTTTCTAAATGGGGTTATCTGATTTCCAAGTGCGCCAGATTTAAAACGATACGTTCGGAAACTCAAAAGACACAGAAAAACAATAAAATGAACCTTACAGGAGAAGAATTAACCATGAAACTTACCGGATCGTGAGCTTCGAATAACCTATTTTACGCTTATTTTCATAGGCTATGACGTAATACATTCCACTTTTCAGTTGTTCTCGATGAAAAATAAATGTTGGGCCATGCACGTGGTGATATTCTTTTATGATTTGACCAGTAGCATTGAAAAGTTTCAACGTTAAATGAGCACCGTTTGTGTTCGGAACATTTAATATTGCTGTATTTTCAACAGGATTAGGGTATACCTTGAGCTGCTGCGTTTCTATCTCTTTTTTAATGTTCACAGATGGATTGTATTGACTACAGGAATCTCCTGCTAAATTTAACTGTAAGAAAAGTTCATCAAAATAGCTATCGTTATCAGTTCCAGTGGTTCGGGTACCCATAATAATAAAACGAATGTTCCTTGTTCCAGCTGGAATTGCCCAGGTATCCTGAACCAGCTGCCAAACTGCATTTGCATCTTGTGTTGTATCTGTTGATACAATTAGGTTTCCTGGACCATCCAGAAACTGTAAAGAAAATGAGGGTATGTCAGAACCACTGTAATCTCTTAGATAGCCTCCGAAATGGGCAATACTTACACCATTATCTATTTCTGTTGCATATAGTGAAACGTCTACAATTTGGTTAGCTGAACCAAATGCACTTTCGACACAAATTGCGCCAACTGCAAAGTATTTACTTCCAGCATAGGGGCTCGTTCCTGCACATTCTCCAGCACCAAGTGATTCAATCACACCTGCTGTAGCAGTCCAATTAGTCGTTCCGGTTTCTGCACCAATATTGGTTAACAAGTTGGCGGTAAGCATACTGGAATCGGTTGTGAAAGAAATCGGTGAAGACCAATTACTCCAAGCCAAACTTTTGTCGCGATATCGAACTCTCCAACAATAGGATGTGGTGGGTGTAAGAGAGGTAACCATTTCATCCGTCAGATCATCGCCGAATTGTAAATCAATTTCATTATAGGAGTTTTTATATTGCTTCCAAGAATCAAATACAGGAGCTGAAAAATCACTACAACTAGTGGAAATTTGCCAATGCGTGGCTCCATGTTCGTCATTATCCATATCCAGGAAATCAGTAGCTTTTAAGATCAGGCAATCTGGATTTACTAACTCATTGACGGCAGGAAACAGACCAACAGGTGTATTAGGTGAATTATTATTCTTACGAATTACGATTAGGTCTTCAAGACTGATTTGACTCAAAACTACTCCATCTCCCATATTGAATCGTTTCAATATCAGTTTCGGATTTGCCCCGGCTTCCACGGTAACATAAACAAATCCGTATTCATCCATGCTTTCGATATACTCGGGATAATCAATTGCTGCATATTCTCCCCAAAAGTCAATGTTTCCTCCTGCGGTAGCAACATTTACCATCATGTGATTGTGGTCTCTTGAATTTCCTCTAGAATAGCCGTGTGTATGTCCAAAAAAGTGAATGGAAGGTTTGCCAGAAGCTGTTGAGAAATTTTCTAGTTTAGGTATGACCATTCCAGTATAAGCCGTATTCCCGGGTGGCCAAAGTTCGGAATGATATGGATGGTGCAACTGAACAAAAACAAAGTCAATATTAGTATCAGCAGCAGCTGAATTCAGAACGGTATCTAACCAGAGTAATTGTTCTGCAATTTGATAGGCTCCGTTTGAATTCAGACCGATAATTCTAACATTCGAATGGTCTTTAAACCACCAATGTTCTTCGTAACCTACCGATCCATTATTAGGAAGATGAAAGTATTTGAAATAAGAAGCAGTATTGTTTTCATGATTACCTAAAACGGGGTAGACGGGCACATAGGAGAAGAGTGGGTGTTGGGGGTCAAAAAAAGTGCTTTCCCATTCTGAATAATTTAATCCATTATCTACTAAGTCTCCCGGAATAATAACCATCTGCAAGTTTGCAGGTAAATCATTTCCTAAACTATCTTGTACATAAGTCATTACACCGTTTTGTACAAGCTGATTAAATATGGTTGGATTTCCCCAATCTCGCTGCATATCACTCATTGCAATTAAGTTGGTGTTGTTCTCTGCAGCTGGCAATGCTGGAGTTATAAATTCATAAATACTTGAACTAACAGCTCCGGTTATTACCTTGTAGAAATACCTTGTTTCTGGGACCAGTCCTGTCAAAATAGCTGTATGAATCTGACTGCTTCCATTGCCGATAACGGAAGTTCCCCCAACGCTCATTCCAAGCAAAGTATTTAGTCCGTATTCTACAAGTGTTGAATTGTCACTATCGGTCTCCCACATGATAACCATACTGGTAGGTTCTGCATCCTGTAAATAAGGTTCAATTACAATGGATTGCGAAAAATGAGTGAATGAACAAAAGAGTAACAATACAAGTGTCAAACGAGAAATCATGGGTGTTGTTTTAATACTTTCTGATATTAAGGTTACGAAATATATTTCTGCTTAACAAATAACTAATTCTATCTCAGTTTGTTATAGCCTTTCTTTTAAGTCTATTGCACGAGGTCTGTGTATTAAGATGGTCTAATTACGGGTTTGAATTCAATGTGAATATTTTTTCGATAACTCCAAAGATTAAGTTATTGTATATTGTACAACAACATATTTTGACTATATTTATCAGGTTCGAGCAACGTATGTTTTTGTGCAAAGATTTAGAGTTTCAAAAATAAGGTTACCTCAACAATAATAGAACCATTGCCATTATGACTAATCAATTTGAAATTGCGGATTACATTGTCTTTGTTGGATATGCTTTATTAATTCTAGTTGTTGGGCTGTGGGTATCGAGAACTAAGAAGGGTGAGCAAAAAAGTGCGGAAGATTATTTTTTAGCCAGTAAATCTCTTCCTTGGTGGGCAATAGGTGCATCCCTTATTGCTGCAAATATTTCAGCAGAACAATTTATTGGAATGTCTGGTTCAGGTTACAAAGTGGGTTTGGCCATCGCCTCTTACGAATGGATGGCAGCCATAACCCTGATTATTGTGGGTAAATTTTTTCTGCCCATATTTATTGAAAAGGGTATCTATACAATTCCTGAGTTTGTTGCGAAACGTTATTCAAATAACCTGAAAACCATCCTTGCGGTATTTTGGATAGGATTATATGTATTTGTTAATATTGCTTCGGTATTGTATTTGGGTGCGCTGGCGTTGGAAACTATTATAGGCATTCCAATGCTATACGGGGTTTTGGGTTTAGCATTTTTTGCAGCTGCTTATTCTTTATATGGTGGTCTTTCAGCTGTGGCATGGACAGATGTTATACAAGTCGTATTTTTAGTTTTTGGAGGCTTAATTACAACCTATTTAGCTTTGGACTTGGTCTCTGGTGGACTTGGTATGTGGGCGGGATTGGAGGCCATTATTGAAAAAGCTCCTGATAAATTCGCCATGATTCTGGAAGAGTCCAATTCAGAATATATCAATTTGCCAGGAATTGGTGTTTTGGTAGGTGGAATGTGGGTTGCAAATCTTTATTATTGGGGCTTCAATCAATATATCATTCAACGAACATTGGCGGCTAAATCCCTGAAGGAATCACAGAAAGGTATTCTATTGGCTGCAGGACTTAAGTTAATCATTCCCTTAATCATTGTGGTGCCAGGAATTGCGGCGTACGTAATTACTAATGATCCCGGATTGATGACAGATTTAGGGGAGGTCGGTCAGCAAAATGTGCCAAATTCGGAATCTGTTGATAGAGCCTATCCGTGGCTTCTTCAGATGTTGCCTTCTGGCTTGAAAGGATTGGCATTTGCAGCACTAACGGCAGCAATTGTCTCTTCGTTAGCATCGATGTTGAATTCGACATCGACCATTTTCACTATGGATATTTACAAGCAATACATTAATCCCAAAGCAAATGATAGATTGACTGTCAGAACGGGCAGGATTGCTGCGGCAGTAGCCTTACTAATAGGAGCAGTAATGGCACCTTTACTTGGTGGTATTGATCAAGCTTTTCAATTTATTCAAGAGTACACCGGTGTCGTAAGTCCTGGAATTTTAGCAGTCTTTGTTTTAGGATTGTTTTGGAAAAAAGCAACGAGTAAAGGAGCAATTATAGGAGTCATTAGCTCAATTCCAATAGCTATGTACTTTAAAGTTGGGCCAAAAGGATGGTCAGAAAGTGCTTTTTTTATTGATGTCCCATTTTTAGACCAGATGGGGTATACTGCAGTTCTTACTATGCTCATGATAATTTCGGTAAGTTTAATACAAAATAAAGGTGTCGATGATAGTAAAGGCATTACAGTAAACCGATCGCTATTTAAAACATCCAAAGTGTTTAATGCGGGTTCATTCGCAGTTCTAATTGTGTTGGTTGCGCTCTATTCCCTGTTTTGGAAATAATAAGAAAAATTAAAAATTACACGATATAATTCTGAAAAGTTCTTTCGAATTACAATGTTTCAAACAATTGTTCTGCTGGACAAATAATAACTTATTTGAAATGTGAAGGCATTTAACTAAATTGCTACACCATAATCTAACTAGTAACACCGCCTTATGATTAAGTTTTACTGCATTTTTGCTTGCTTTATTGTTTTTGTGCCTTTGCACTATTCCCAATCTTATCCTGAAATTTTAAATACAGAATTACCATTGAGCATTGACAATTCAAATGGTTTTAAGCCAATATATGAGGCTGATTCAGAGGGGAAGACTATAGGAACAGTAATCTGGTCAGAAGATTTTACAGGAGGATTTCCGGTGGGTTGGTTTGTAGTTGATAACAATGGATTAGGGTACGATTGGATATTAAATGATGTAGATGTTAATGCGGCATATACGTACGGTGATGGTGCTGCGATTTCATCTACTTCAGGCGGAAATCATATGCTATTGTTTGGTGACGGTTACAATACGGTTGGTGGATCTGGAGGAAGCTCTCCTGTAAGCCCTTTTACCAGTATGAATGCCTATTTTCAAACCAGTGCCATCAGTATGGGAGCTGGATATAGTTCTGTTTTATTGCGTTGGGAACAAAAATTTAGAGAATGTTGCAGCTCTGCTGGTATGACCATGACTGTGGTCGTTTCTCGAGATCCAACATTTCCTGCTGGACCAAATACGATTGCCTATGAAGCAAACCCTGGAGTTGGTAGCGGAATCCTCTCGGCAGATCCATTAGTGACTTCTATCGATATTTCAGCAGTTGCTGGTAGTTTTTATACCGGTGATATTTATGTCAGGTACCACAAATTAAATAACAGTCATTATTTTTGGATGGTCGATGATATTCAAGTTGTGGACGCTCCAGCCTATGATCTTGAACTTAGTAATGCTTCTTGGTACCACAATACAACCGAGAAAATACAATACACTGCAATCCCTTTAGATCAAATAGCACCAATTATTTTTGATGCTGAAGTTGAAAATATTGCTGGAGTAGTCATGAATAACACAAGGCTCCAAGCGACCATATCAGGCAGCGGTTCTAGCGTTGCTAATTCTATTCCAATTGATTTGATGCCGTGTGATTCTAGTCAAATAGAAACAAATACGGGTTACACGCCTACAGGTATTGGGACGTACAACGTATTGTATTCCGTCATAGGTGATTCTAGTGAATTAGATACAACCAATAACAATGCTTTAACTGATTTTGATGTAACAGAATATGAATACGGTAAAGATCAGGGTTTCATGGATACCACTTTCAGTACATATGGCTCTGATACGGATCCGTATGAGGTAATTGTTGGATACGAAGTAAATACGACTACCTATTTTGAAGCAATACGAGTTTGCCTTGGGGATGCCACGCTTGATGGCGCAGAAATTTATTATAATATTTACTATGATGATGGTACGGGGAGTGGATTGATTCCTTCCTGGACTCCTGAATATAGTGGTGCTGCTATTCCTACTATGATTGTAAATTCAGCAGATTTAACAGCCATTGACAGTGCCAATTGGATTACGCTTACTTTTCCAACTCAAATAACCGTTGACCCTGCAGTGAGTCCAATAATTTATGCGGTAGTTGGAAGCAATTCTTACCCCGTTTATTTTGGTGCAACGACGAATAGTCCGGATACAAGCAACTTTGCTTCCGTTTTTTCCCCTTCACTTGGTCAGTCAGATATGATAATGGACGTGACACCGATGGTGCGTTTACTTGAAAATCTGGGTGTATGTACGGGTGTTTTTCAAGACAGTATTGTTGCCTGTGATAATTACACTTGGTTGAATGGCGTTACTTATGCGTCTTCTATTGATAGTGTTAACTATTTAGCCAATATACCGGGCTGCGATACTTTGTACGAATTAGATTTAACGATTTTGAACAGCTCTTCTGGAATTGACAATCAATCGGTATGTGATTCGCTAACATGGCTCGATGGGATTACATATTCCAATAACGATACAAGTGCAGTTTTCGTTTTAACAAATGCGGTAGGTTGTGATAGTGTTGTGTCTTTGAACTTAGTGGTGAATAGCAATGCGGGTACGGACACTTATGTGGTGTGTGACACTTCATTGATCTGGCTCGATGGAAATACATATACGTCTAGTAACTATACTGCTACTCACGTACTCACGAATGCCGCCGGGTGTGATAGTTTGGTAACCTTGGATTTGACGGTAAACAGCAATGCAGGGATTGACAGTTATTCCATATGTGATAGTTCGTTGGTTTGGATTGATGGGATGACCTATACAACAAGTAATGATTCGGCTACATTTGTGCTTGTTAATGCAGCGGGTTGCGATAGCACGGTAACTTTAGATCTTACGATAAACTATAGTAGTTCTGCTGTAGATACTCAAACAGCATGCGATACCTATACCTGGATTGATGGACTGAACTACACGTCTAGTGATACTTCCGCGACTTATTTACTAACCAACGCTGTCGGATGTGATTCTTTGGTTGAATTAAATTTATCAATTTTGAATAGTTCTGTTTTTACAGATGTGCATGTAGGTTGTGATTCATTGGTTTGGATTGATGGTAATACATATACTTCCAGCAATAATGTGGCTGTATATACCATTATCAATACCGCAGGTTGTGATAGTGTCGTTACGCTTGACCTGACCATTGGCAATAATGCGGGAATAGATAGTTTGGTAGTTTGTGATACTACTTTACTTTGGATAGATGGTAATACGTACACTTCAAGTAATTATACGGCCACTCATACGCTCACAAATGCTGCAGGATGCGATAGTGTGGTGACTTTGGCGCTTACCGTGAATAATAATGCTGGAATTGATACTCGTGTTGTTTGTGATTCCTTAGTTTGGATTGATGGGAACACGTACAACTCAGATAATGATTCGGCTACTTATCTCTTAACAAATGCGGCCGGTTGCGATAGTTTAGTAACACTTGATTTGACTGTAAATAATAGTACTACCAGTACGGATGTGCGTTTTGAATGTGATTCATTCAGCTGGATTGATGGATATACGTATACATCTAGTAACGATTCTGCAACACATACCATTGTCAATGCAGCAGGTTGCGATTCATTGGTTACGCTTGATTTAACTTTGGCTTTTAGCTCAACCTTTACTGATGTTTACGCTGTTTGTGATTCGTTGATTTGGATAGACGGGAATACGTACACCGCGAGCGATACTTCTACTGTATTTATTTTAACCAATACCGCTGGATGCGACAGTGTAGTTACGTTAAATTTAAGTATTAACAACAATTCCGGCACAGATAGTTTTGTTGTTTGCGATACCACGTTAGTTTGGATTGATGGAAACACCTATACAACGAGTAATTATTCTGCTACACATACGCTTACAAATGCGGCTGGATGCGATAGCGTAGTTACTTTAGACTTAACAGTTAACAGTAGTGTTTCTATAGACACACATGTTTTTTGCGATTCATCATTACTTTGGATAGATGGCAATACATACACGGCAAGTAATGCTTCGGCAACACATACCTTAACAAACGCTTTAGGCTGCGATAGTGTTGTCACTTTAGACCTTACGATTTTGAATAGCACTTCAGGAGTAGATAGCCACACGGCATGTGATTCTTATACATGGATTGATGGGGTCACTTATACATCAAGCAACAATACGGCCACCTACCTTACTACAAATTTGGCAGGCTGTGACTCTACCATTATGTTGGATTTAGATTTGGGTTTCACATCAACATTTACAGATTTTCAATCCGTTTGTGATTCCTTAGAATGGATAGATGGAAACACGTATTTTTCAAGCACCAATAGCGCTACCTACTTGCTGCCAAATCAAGCAGGCTGTGATTCTGTGATTACCTTAAACCTGTCTTTAGTTAATAGTTCAGCAGCAACCGAAACCATTCAGTCTTGCGGAGCTTACACATGGATAGATGGGGTTACGTATTTTTCAAATAACGATTCAGCTACGTATACGATTAATAATGCGGCAGGATGCGACAGTACGATTACTTTAAATTTATCTATTGATAGCAATAATTTTTTAACTGATTTTTCAGCTGATTCTTTGTCTTTTTCAGCTCCACCTTTTGAAACAAATTTCACCAATAATACACCCAACATGGGTGACTATTCATTCACTTGGGACTTTGGAGATGGGATAATTTTACAAAGCAATGACTCTACGGTTAACCATGAGTACCTTTTTAACGGTTTGTATTCTGTTTCCCTAATAACAACAAGTACGATTACTGGGTGCTCGGACACATTAATATTTAATGATTACATTTCTTGTGCTGGCGGAAGTTCTTGTTCTCACATGGCTGAAATAGACCAATCTGGCCCCCTTGTCTCTTGCCTAAATGATTCGTTGTTCTTGTCTTGCAACGATTCGTCTATCTACAACTATCAATGGACTTATAATGGTACATATATCGCTGGTGCAGAAGATGCTATTTATTATCCTACTCAATCGGGCAATTATGCAGTAGCAGTGATTGATTCGGGTTGTCCCATTATATCAACAGCTGTTTCAGTAACGATTAATCAAAATCCAACTGAACCCGTGCTTTTGAGCTTTGGAGAAATTGCACCTTGCATTGGCGGGTCAGTTACACTTTCTGTTTTTGGTGTTTACGATATTTATTCCTGGTCTTCAGGTGATTCGTCCGAAGTTTTAATCGTAGATACGATAGGAACCTATGTGGTTACTGTTGCTAACATTTTTGGATGTGAAAGTACATCTCAACCCTTTACTGTGGACTCAGCAGCTGGTTTAAGTCCTCCAGAAATTTGTATTGCAGGGGTAAATTCGGTTATTAATTCCAATCAAATTATATGGGAAAAGCCTTTTTCTGCAGCTATTGATTCATTTTACGTTTATCAGGAGACCAGTAGTGCGGGTGTTTATCAAAAAATAGGAGCAACTGCATACGCCGACACTTCTATATTTAACGATTTGTCTTCTGATCCTTCCGTTCAGGATTATCGATATAAATTATCTCTTGTGGACAGTTGTGGAATTGAGTCGGAATTAAGCGAATCCCATAATACCATTCATTTAACGGTCGACCAAGGTTTAAGTGGAGCATGGGATTTGACTTGGTCAGATTATGAAGGAGTTGGTTTTACTTCTTATAATATTTATAGAGGATATTCTGCTGGAATATTGACATATTTGAGTGCTGTTGGAAGTGGTTTAACTTCTTTTAGTGACCTTACTCCTCCTGCTGGATTGTTGTATTACCAAATAGAAGTAGTGAGTGGCTATACTTGTAATGTTTCAAATGCTACTTACGCAAGTTCTCGTTCGAATATAGTGATTGCAAGTCCGCCAACAGCTTCGGCGAACATTTTGAATGATCTTAACGTCGTGCTGTATCCCAATCCAAGTGATGGTAAATTTACCATTGAAACAGATGTTCAAATTAATGGAACGATAGTAGTTACTAATAATGTTGGGCAATGTATCGTTCAAGCAGTAATGCAAGGTAATCGTGCAATTATCGATTTGGGTGCTAATTACAGTGCCGGTTTATATTTCGTAAGCATATATGATGCGACCTACGTACTTAGAAAGAATAAAAAATTACTGGTTCACTGATGTGTATTTTGTTTTTCTATTCCGTTTGAAAGAAAAATAATCGGTTAATCAGATCACTGAAAAACACGGACATAATCAACATACATGTATTGTGGGAAGATTGTGGTTCCGTCAGGGCTGCCCGGCCAATTTCCACCAACAGCTACATTGAAAATTAAAAAGAAATTTTCATGAAATTCGCTGAGTCCTGCAGGTGTTATATCCGCTGTTCTGTACACAACATCATCTAATAAAAAGTTGATAGCGTTCGCATCCCAGGTAATTGAAAATACATGGAATTCGTCTGCAAAAGTGCCTGTGCTTAAAGATTTACTCCCACCATAGCTCGCATGATTTCCGCCATCGTCCCAGTGAATGGTTCCGTAAACGGTTCGGTTATTCACAGTTCCACCGCCTATAAGTTCCATGATATCAATTTCACCACATGCGGGCCAGCCAACTGACGTAATGTTGTCTCCTAACATCCAAAGTGCTGGCCACAGTCCTTTTCCATAGGGGAGTGCGGCCCTTACATCTATTCGCCCGTATTTGAAAGATTTAACACCTTGCGTCTTGATTCTGGAAGAAGTATAATTTTGCCCGTTATAATTTTCTTCTTTTGCAGTAATTGTTAATACACCTTCTCCTACTGTTGTATTTTCGGCGCGATAATATTCTAACTCATTGTTGCCCCAACCAGAACTGCCCGTTCCAATTTCTTGAGTCCAATCTGCTGAAAGAGATGTGCCGGTAAACTCGTCATTCCATACCAAGGTATATCCAGGATAGCTTATTGGCGTTGAATAGCCAGACGTGGGTATACCTCCGGCGCCTATTGGCGTTATGGCCACATTTACCGTTTCAGTTTTCTCTATAAAATCAGTATAGGTTGCGTGTGCTTTTGTAATAATTGTATAGGTTCCACTTGCGCTAAAGGTATAGGTAGCGCTTCCGTCGTTGCTCTCTACTGGATGAGCAGTTGATCCGTCATAAAAAGTAATGGTATAAAAGTTAGTCGCGTTGGCATTGGCTTCTACGGTAACTAATCCCTCAACAGTTGATATTGTTGTAGTCAGATTGGATGGTAAGTCAACACTAGAATCTTCAACAGGTTTTTTGCAACTAACCAATACGATGGTAATCAAAATTAAACTTTTTACGGCGTTCATTATAAGCTAAATTGTGGTTAAAATTTTATTTGTGATTTGTATATAAATTTACTCATTCTGGAATTAATCTCAGATACCAATGCAATAAGCCATCATCAGAGCATGAACAGGAATGCTTGTATTGAAGCCACATTTCTGTTTCAGATAAGCTGATAATTTTATAAGTATTTACTCCTGAATACATTCCAAGAAATGAATCTCCTGAAAGTGTTAAAGTAGTATCTGCACCTTCAGTAATTAACCAAGTTTCTGCAAGCTGATCACTAAATGGTGCTGTATAATCTCCCAGATTCATAAAAGAACCAGGAAAATCTGCTGCTAGTGTATTATGGACATAAACATCCCCATTACATTCCATGTCGAATTTAAAACCGCCTATGTGAAAAACATATCGGTCATTGTATAATCCACATCCAGGTTTTTCATTTGCTCCGGCGGCCCACCACTCTGGCACGTTGCCTAAGCCACTGACAGGGTCTGGACCTACGCCAAAATGTCCAGCGCTGGCTGAATCAATGTGCCATGTTTTAGACCCTGGACCTGAAGGCCCGCCACTAAGCATCGTATACAAAGGATTGTTGATAAGGCTGGGGTCATCCACCGCTATTACTACTTCTTGAGAGCTTTCTGCACTACCTCCTTGGGTAAAAATTCTAACAGTCACTGTATAAGTTCCTGCGTACGGATAGCCATTGGATGGATTCGACCCTGTTCCCGTTAGTCCGTTACCAAAATCCCAACTGGCAAGTAGCTCTGTATTGCTAAGCGCAAAGTCAATGATATTGGGGTTAGCCGCGGAAGGATTGGCAGTAAATGTAGCATCACTCACAGTTGGAGCTGTTCCAAGTTGAGGACGTTCTTTTTTGCATGCACTGAATGCAAACATGGTGATTGTTGCGATAATTACTAATGGTGCTTGTTTAAAAGTATTCATAGTCGTTGTCATTTAATATCCAGTATTTTGTGTCCAGTTTCCTCCTGCTAAATCAATTTCAATCTGTGGAATTGGGAAAAGTTCATTTTTATTTACTTGAAACCCATCGATGTGGATGACAGCCTGATTAGTTCTCACTAAATCGAAAAAACGATGTCCTTCGCAAGCAAGTTCTAAACGTCGTTCTGTCCAAATATCTTGCAGAGTACTGACGGTTATTGAGGGCATACCAGCCCGAGTTCTTATTTCATTAACAAACCCACTTGCAACTCCTACATTTCCTGTTTGAAAATGAGCTTCTGCAGCCATGAGGAGTACATCTGCATAACGAACCATTCTATAATTTACAGGGCTTGTTAGGTCGTTGTCAGGAAGGCCAAATTCACCTTGGCGCTTAATGTATTTATTATTGTAGAATCCTGTATGTCCTCCTGCACCGATTGCATAGGTAATGTCTGCAGGACTTGGTTGCGCCGCAATAAATGCTTCGATATCAAGAACCGTTAAATCTCTTCTTGGATCTGCGGGGTCAAAGGCATCGTATAAATTCTGTGTTGGTAAATTATAGCTGTTGCCATCGCCGTACACAGGACCATTGTATTGTCGTATACCATGAAATCCCGGTCCAGCATAGCCTTCAAGGCAACTAAAACAACCATATCCTCCACCTTCTAGTCCAGAATATTGAACATCAAAAACAGTTTCACTATGGTTTTCGTTGGCCACACTGAATAAATCTGCATAGTCCGCGATAAGATTGTAGGTTCCAGATGCAATTACGGCATCAAATTGCGTAGCTGCTTCTGTAAATTTATTTTGGTAGAGATATACTTTACCAAGTATGGATTGAGCAGCTCCTTTAGTCGCTCGGCCAACTATTGGCGTTGTTGTTACAAGAACCGCAATGGCATCTTGCAAGTCTGAT
This sequence comes from uncultured Flavobacteriales bacterium, assembly GCA_905480225.1. Taxonomy (GTDB): domain Bacteria; phylum Bacteroidota; class Bacteroidia; order Flavobacteriales_D; family Parvicellaceae; genus UBA10066. The sequence continues at coordinate 13,153 of CAJQPO010000125.1, forward strand.
TCAATTTGATTGTAAACATCTGTAATTGGTGCTCTCGGTGTTTGAATGGCTTCCTCAGCGCCTAATCGTTTATCAATAACTAATGGAACATCCCCAAAAAACTTAACAAGGTCAAAATAGTACAAAGCCCGTAGAAATTTCGCTTCGGCAATAATCACATCTTTACCGGTAAATTCGATGTTGTCTTTGTTTTCTAAAATGAAATTGGCTCTGCTAATTCCGGCATAGTTCCATCTAAATATATTTCTTAATTCGGTATTCACACCGCCATGCGTCATTAAATCAATTTGATGAAGGCCTTCTGTGTCGTTAACACTTTCTCCACCAGCTATTGTATTGTCAGAAGCAATTTCACCTATCCAAACAGAGTAAATAGAACAAGCTTGAAGTAAATCATATGCTCCGGTTAACGCCATTTCATAATCAGCTGGAGTATTGAAATAGTTTTCAGCGTCTTGGGTATAGGCTGGATCTACATCTAAGAATTTTTTACACCTAGAAAACATTATTCCAGATATCACGATGGTTATAAAAATGGTTGGTGTAATAAACTTTTTCATAGTATTAAAATTTTACGGTTAGACCTCCCATGATTGTTCTGGCCTGCGGATAAAACCCATAGTCAACTCCTGCAGAGAGTGTACCAGCGGTTGGGCCTATGTCTGGATCAAATCCTTGATACTTCGTAAGCGTTACTAAGTTATTTGCTGAAACATAAAGTCTAAATGATTCTATTTTAAGTTTTTCAGTATACTTTTTAGGTATGGTATATCCTAGTTGAATGTTTCTGAGTCGGATGAAAGATCCGTCTTCTACATAAAAGTCAGAGAGAACAGTGTTCCTCGTGGCTTCTGTTGTTACCCTAGGAACAGTCGTTGAAGTACCAGGACCTACCCATCTATCTATAACGTAGGCCATTTGATTGGCATATGGCTGATTTCTTTCAAAATTTCGAATTATTTCTTGGCCTTTGGTAGCGAATATATTGGATGAAAAATCAAAGCCTTTAAAACGCATAGTTATTGCAAGACCCATGGTAAAGTCTGGAATGGCTGATCCTAACATGGTTTTATCCGAATCGTCATTGAAACTAATTACTCCGTCTCCATTTTGGTCAACAAAAATTAAGTCACCAGGTTGTGCACCTTCTTGATAAACTGCTGCTGCATCTATTTCATCTTGAGTTTGATAAATTCCATTGGTTTGGAAGCCGTGGAAATATCCGATCGCAAAACCTTCTTCAAATCGTGTAGCAACATTTCCACCTACACCAAAATAGGCTCCAGGAAGATAATCTACTCCATCTGGCACACTGGTAACTTTGTTGTTAATGGCAGAAAAATTCACATTAGTACTGAAATTGAATGCTTTAGACTGATCAGATGAATAGCCAAGTTCCAATTCAATTCCTTTGTTGGAAACGTCACCTGCATTGACAATAGGAGGGTACCCTCCTGGTCCGTATGATCCAATGATTGCAGATACGTCTGGCTGGAAAAGTAGATCAAATGTGTTTTTAATGAAGTAATTTACCGTAAAGTCGAGTTTGTCTAGAAGGGTTAAATCAATTCCTGCATTAAATTGTCTTGTTGTTTCCCATTTTAAATCGGGATTACCTGCTCTGCCTATAGCCACACCCGTAGTAATTACATCATCAAAAACATAAACCCCTTCACCATTTAATAGTGCTCTGTACGCAAAATTGTCAATCTGATCATTTCCGGATACTCCATAGCTCAATCGTAATTTCAAGAAGTCAATGAAAGAAACATCATAGAAGTCTTCATCTGAAATTAACCAGGCACCAGATACTGTAGGGAAGTAACCATACCTATTATTGGGGCCAAATTTACTTGAACCATCTCTTCGCAAGATTGCTGAAACCAAATATCGAGAATCATACCCGTATTCCATTCTTATGAAGCTAGAAAGCAATCTTTCCGTAAACTCCCAAGAACCAGTGCCATTTAAATAGCCACCTGCTGCCGTGCTTGCAGAAATGTCGGCATATTCTATCGAGTTGTTAGGAATATTAAAGGCGGTTCCATTTAGGGCTTGTCCTTTTCTGTGAAAAGCCGATACACCAAGGGTACCTTTTACTTTATGTACTTCATTAAAAGTATTCTCATAGTTTAAAAAGCTTTCGAACGTAAGGTCTAGATAGGTAGCTCTTTGCTCATAGACACTTGCACCTCTTTCTATAAAAACACTATCAGCTAATTGCACTAACGTAGGGTCTAGATTGGCATTTAAAGCAGTATTGGCATACTTACCTGGCCCATACCAAGCTAAAGGCGAAAAAGTTTTGGAATCTACAATGGCATAATTATAGTTAAACCTATTGGTGAATGAAAATTGTTCATTAATGGAATAGACGATTTCTTCTTTACCGACAAATTTATTGGCCCAATTATAATTGTAAGAATTTTCAATTTGCGCTACTGGATTAATGATATCACTGACTTCTTCTAGGTAACTGTAATTTCCATCTGGAGTGCGCACGTCTTCATTAGGAAATGCATTTATGGTATTGTAGAGAACAGAACCAATTCCATTTTCAGGAAGACCAGTGCGATAATCATTAGAAAATAATAAAACTGAATTCAGTTTAAGTTTATCACCGAGTTCTGTACTTAAGTTTAACCTACCATTTATTCTTTCAAATTGAGATTTTTCACCTCCAATGATTCCATCTTGAGAAAAATAAGTCAAGCCCATCGAATAGGTAGTGGTCTTAGATCCGCCACTTATGCTTAAACCATAACTTTCCATTGGTGCAGATTGAAATATAGTGTCTTGCCAATTTGTTCCAACACCAATAGCAGTATTATTGAATGGCATCAAATCATTCCCAGCGGCAAACATCTCGTTCTTAATTACGGCATATTCTTCGGCATTTAAAAGCTGTAACTTTCTAGCCGTTTGTTGCATACCATAATAGCTTGTGAATTCTATTTTAGGTTTAGAATTTAGTCGACCATTTTTGGTTTCAACAATAATGACACCATTTGCTGCTCTAACACCATAAATTCCTGCTGTAGCATCCTTTAGTACATTCACTGATTTAATATCAGATGGATTGAGTGCATTTAGCCCTTCTGAATCGTAAACAACACCATCCACTAATATCAATGGGTCATTGTCTCCAAAAGTTGATAATCCTCTAATTCTAATACTTGATGATCCACCAGGTGAACCGGAATTGGTATTAATTGCAACTCCGGCAATTTGACCTTGCAACGCTTGATCCATACGAGAAAGATTCAATTTTTCGATGTCTTCTCCCTTAACACGCGCAGTTGCACCCGTTAATTCTTTGTACGTTGTTTTACCATATCCAACAACAACTAACTCATCTAATGCAGAAGAAATAGGTTCTAACATCACGTTAATTTTTGTTCTTCCTGCAACAAGAATCTCTTTGTCTTGAAAACCAAAAAATGAAAATACCAGAACTAAATTAGAGTCATTGGCTACTTCGATACCATAGATGCCGCTTGTATCTGAAGACGTGCCGACAGCTGAATTTTTAACCATGATGGTAACTCCTGGGAAGGAGTCATTGTTCTCGTCTGTTACCACGCCGGTAATTTTCATATTTTGACTACTGGCGGAGAAAGCCGTAACAAGTACAAGAAAGCTAGAAAATAGAATATTTTTCATGATAATGTGTGATTAGACAATGGGTAAATATACAATTTTATTTATTAATTGTAAATAATACAAGAAGTCAATTTTGTAATTTTTTTGTCTTCTTTAATCCGCTATTTTAGTTTACACGATTACAAGCAAACCGGTATGTAAAATCGAATACTTAAATAAAACTCAATGAAATATAATCAATTAACCACGATCAATTTGGTTTCGATAAGTTTTCCTTGAGTGTCCAAAATACTTACAGAATAAGTACTGTTTGTTATTAACTGTGAGATGTCGAGTGTAAACTGATTGGAACTAAATTTTTGCTGGAGAACTACTTTGCCGAGAATATTTGAAACGATTACTGCTCCACCTTCAACATCTTCGATATTAACGGAGAGGCTGTTGTGGGTTGGATTTGGAAATAATTTCACATAATTGCCGCTAATTTTTTCTGGATTATTGGTAACAAACCCTTGCCCAAAAATATTATCGAATAAGATTACATTGTTTGAAGTTCTCGTTGCAAAATCTGGAAAAATAACCAGTTGATCGTATGTAAGACCAATGTGACCGGAAAAATCAAAAGTAAGCTCTTCCCATTCTTGAATTTTCGTATTGGGTATTTTTATTTCACCTAAAGACCAATTGTCAAACCTCACCAATTTTATACCAATATCACTGATTGTAGTCTTCCAAACCATAATCTTGACCATCATATTTGATGAGTCGATTGTAAAGGAACCTATACCTGCACCGTGCATGGTTTCGCATCCCGCAAAAGGCTGTCCTGATTGCAGTGCAGTGAATTTAGCAACTGAAGATGATGTATTAATGCCAGATACATCCGGATTTGCAATTATTTGTAATTGTGGATTTGTATCATTTTCAAAAGTTGTCCAGTTCCAAGTTGCTCCAAAACCAGATGGTTCAAAATCAATTGGTGCATTTTGAGCGAAGGCAACATGATTAAAAATGAATGTAAGTGCAAGGAATGTGCAAGTCAAGTAAAATTTTTGTTGAGTAACTTTTAACATAGTTTATATCTTTTTGTGCAAAATACAATAACTTTATGAAAAAAGTACTTTTAAAGTTTTCCTTTTTGTAAACAGGAAAATTATTTTTAGGAAAGAAAAACATCCTAATTTAATAGGATGTTCGTAATTTAAATGCATCAAAAATAGAGGTAGAGGATGCTTCGTTATTTCGTCAATTTAATGCGATTAAATACAGTAGCATATTGACCAATCGTATTATTATCAGAATCCACCATTTGCATACCGCCACCGCCAGTTCCAGAAAATTCATTCCGTTCAACTCGGTCAAAAGAATAAGCATAACCTTCTTGATAAATTCCAAATTCAGATGATGATGTTAATGTTGGAATTGCTCCAAAAGCAGCATTGA
>CAJQPO010000126.1 GCA_905480225.1 uncultured Flavobacteriales bacterium
CTGTATGAATATTGGCTTCTCTTCAAGCCGCGAATTGAAATTTTCACGCCTGGCCACTATTACTGGATAAATCAAAAAATAATATAGAATAATAATAGCACAGAGGCCAATAATGGAAAGGTTAACCAGCCAGTGCATCTCTGGGCCATATCGTGAAATAAAAGCCTCAATAAATCCTGCTACAATCATAAAAGGAGATAAGCCAATCATAATTTTCATACCTCTTTTGGCTCCAAGCAATAAAGACTGTGCCCGCGTCATTGAGCCTGGAAAAAGGATCGAATTTCCAAGAGTGATTCCTGCTGCTCCCGCAATAATAATGGCAGAAATTTCAAATGTTCCGTGCAACCAAATTGTTAGCATGCATACTGCGAAATATCCTTTAAACTTATAAAATGCAAGAAACGAACCAAGCAAAATTCCATTATACACCATGAAAAATCCGGTTCCAATAGAAATCAACATTCCCATTACAAAGGCCAAAAAAGAGACGCGTAAATTGTTAATCACCAACGAAAAAAACATGGTCGTTTCATCCTGGGTTTGATAGACACTTATTGGTTTATTGTAAGCGATGCATTCTTCTTCATATGCAACTCTTCCTTCTCCAGCAATAATGTCAAGGAAAAAAGGGTTGTCTATTGTTGAACTCCAACCAATAATGAAGCCAACCAGGGTAACGACTAATGAGGTAATTAAAGCTTTCCTCACCCGGTACATCTCCAGCGGTAGGCTTTTTTTCCAAAATTGAATAACCTTGCTGAAAGAGTCCCTCTTTTTTCGATATAATTGATTATAAACTTTCTGTGCTAATCCATTAAGATAAACCCTTACTGTTCTTTTTGGATAATGCGTGCGAGCATAGCTCAAGTCATCCGTGAGTTCAACAAATAGACTGCTAAGCTCATCTGGATCTTTTTTGTTTTGGTGATACATTTGCTCAAACTTGTGCCATTTTTCTTTATTTTGTTTGATGAATGAGGTCTCTTTCATTTTAGGCCTTAATTTGAGCGATTATTAAAGGTAATATTATATTGAATAAAAGTTAGAATCAATTGAAAACGATAGACATTGTTACTTCCAATAATGTTACCATCCAATATGAGCTGAGCTCAATTGCCAAACGATTTGTTGGGTTACTTTTGGATATGGTCATTTGGTGGACCTATTTGGGGATTGTCATTTATGTTTCTACATTAATATTTGTTGGTGTAACTAGTTTAGCGCCAGAACAGGTGACCTGGAATACCTGGGGGGCGTCATCAAACAACTCCTATTGGATATATCTCCTGGTAGCAATCCTTTCGTTAATTCTGGTTACCATTATTTACATTCCCGTATTTTTTTATCGTTTTTTAAGCGAATACTTATTCTCTGGCAGAACGGTAGGGAAAATGGCCACAGGGGTACGTGTGATTAAAGTCAATGGCGAAATTCCCTCTTTGACAGACTACTTTCTTAGATCGTCATTTATGCTGATTGATTATTGGATGTCTTTGGGTTCATTTGGGTTTTTGACCGCTTCCAGTTCTGATAGAAATCAACGTATTGGAGACATGGTTGCCGGAACTGTTGTAATTCAAGTAAAGCCGACCATAAATTATACGATTCACGATATACTTTCAATAAAAACAGCTGAAAATTATACACCCGAATATCCTGGTGTAACGTCGCTGACAGACGACGATATGTTACTGATAAAAAATGCGATTCAAAGAGTACGAAAATTTCCAAATAAAAATCACAAAAAATTAATCGTTGACTTAGCACAAAAATGTCAAAATGTACTGGCTCTTGAAAAAATACCGGACAACAAGCTTACCTTCCTTAAAACTTTACTCCAAGACTACATTGTATTAACACGATCATAATGGCGAAACTGTATATAGTTCCTACTCCTATTGGCAACCTGGGTGATATTACCTACAGAGCTATCGAAGTTCTGAAAAATGTAGCGATGATCTTGGCAGAAGATACTCGAGTAACCAAGAAATTACTTCATCATTATGATATTTCTACTCCACTGCGTTCGTATCATCAACATAATGAACACAAAATAATTGATGAATTAGTATTAAAAATTCAAATGGGAGATCAAATGGCAATCGTATCTGATGCCGGAACACCGGGCATTTCAGACCCTGGTTTTTTATTGGTAAGAAAGTGCAAAGAGAATGGAATAGACATCGAATGTCTTCCTGGTGCGACCGCACTAATACCGGCAATTATAAATTCTGGCATTCCCTCAGACCGATTCTATTTTGAAGGATTCTTGCCTCAAAAAAAGGGCCGAAAATCCCGTATCGAGACATTGCTAAACTTTGATAAAACTGTGGTGCTTTACGAGTCTACGCACCGCATTTTAAAATTGTTAAAAGAAGTTAAGGAAGTTGCCCCTTCAAGACAAATTTCCGTATCTAGAGAGTTAACTAAAAAATTCGAAGAAAATGTTCAAGGTACCGCACAACAATTGCTACTACATTTTGAAACAAACTCCACAAAGGGAGAATTTGTGGTGGTTATACAGGGCAATAAAGCCTAGTCTTCTTGCCTGTGTCTTTTTATTTTCGTTGGTTTCCTGTTCTCAAAAAACGCATGTAAATGATTTTACCTTTCAAGCAGGCGATATCATTCTACAAGCCCTGAACTCTTCTCAATGTCAAGCGATCAGGGAAGCTACAGACAACTATTATTCACATTGTGGAATCGTTTTGGAAGACAAGGAAGAACTTGTTGTTTATGAGGCCGTAGGACCTGTTAGAAAAAGTGAACTGAAAAAATTCACAATGGCTGGAATTAATGGACACTTTGTTGTGCTTCGTTTGCTTGAAGGTAAAGCATTCAATATCCTATCTGCGCATTCTTATTGCAATAAGGAATTAGGTAAAAAATACGACTGGTTTTTTAATTGGGATGACGCTGAAATATATTGTTCTGAGCTAGTCTGGAAAGCATATAAGGCTGCTGGAATAGAAATATGTGCGCCCAGGCCACTGATCGATTATAATCTTTCGTCTGCTAATGTGCAAGCTGTTTTGAAGCAACGTTATGGCGCGAAAATACCAAAAGAAGAATTGATGGTGGCACCAAGTGATCTATTTTCTTCACCTTTACTTCAAATTGTGTACGAAAATAAAAAATAGGTTTTATGAAAGCAGCCGTACTAGTGCGTAAAGGAGATCCTATGAATGCATTTCAGATTCAAGAGGTGCCTATACCGAAACCAAACGAAAATCAAGTCTTGATCAAAATATCTGCATTTGGACTTAATTTTGCAGACGTAATGGCTCGAAATGGGCTTTACCGTGATGCGCCACCAATGCCCGCGATTCTGGGATACGATGTTGTTGGAGAAGTTATCGAAATCGTGAATGATAAAGATCAGCATCTTTTAGGGAAACGAGTGGTAGCCATGACCCGGTTTGGAGGGTATGCTGAATACGCTATTACCGATGCGCGAGCCTGTGCAATCATTGCAGATTCTACACCTTCTGCTGTAGCAGCAGCGTTAGCAACTCAATACTGCACGGCATACAGAGCTGCGTGTGAAGCTATTCATTTATTTAAAGACGACCACATTCTGATTCATGCAGCTGCAGGCGGAGTAGGAACAGCACTCAGTCAAATTGCAAAACAAAAAGGATGCATAATCTATGGAACTGCAGGCAGCAATGACAAGTTCGATTATATGCGGGAAAATGGTGTTGATTTCCCAATTAATTATCGCACCCAGGATTATCGTAAAGAAATACAAAATCAAGGCCATAATCTGCAGGTTGCTTTTAACTCAATAGGTGGTTCTACCTTTAAAAAAGATTATCAGCTACTCGAAAAGGGAGGCACTTCTGTAATATACGGTGTTGCTGAAAGATCGGGAAAGAAGGGTGGAGCATTAGCTACACTTCAACTAGCTTGGAAGTTTGGTGTAATGTCCCCTATTCAATTCCTAGTCAACTCTAAGGGGGTTATTGGGGTTAACATGCTTCATATTGCGGATCACCAGCCATTAATCATACAGAGATGTTTAAAAGCAGTAGTGGAAATGACGGAAAGCAACTTACTCGAACCCAGAATTGGTGGTGAATTTGGTATTCATGACATTGGAAAGGCCCATGCCTTTTTGGAAAGCAGACAATCCGTTGGAAAAATTACCGTTTCTTGGTAATCAGAAAAATAAAGAAGCTAAACCCGCTCCTTTATTCATTAACTTTCTGATTAAATACTTTTCTTTTTAGCCTTGACAAATTTTTCAATTGCCATCGTCATTGAAGGAAATTCAGGTTGTGGAGCTCTAACGTCAATTCGTAGCCCCGCATTTTCTACAGCTGTCGCAGTAGTATTACCGTAAACCGCTATTTTAGTTCCATTTTGCTCAAACTTCGGGAAATTTTTAAACAAAGACTCGATACCCGATGGACTGAAAAACACCAACATATCGTACTTTACATCCTCTAAGTCCGACAAATCACTACAAACTGTTTTGTACAACGTAGCATTAGTGAAGTTTAATCCTAATGCTTCTAATTGTTGCGGGATTATTTTACGTTGTATATCTGAACATGGAACAAGAAATTTTTCATTCTTGTTTTTCTTTAAAATATCAGTCATGTCCGCAATTGTTCTATTGCCATGAAAGATTTTTCTTTTCCTGTAAACAACGTATTTCTGCAAATAATATGCAACGGCTTCTGAAATACAAAAATACTTCATGCTATCCGGAACTGTAAACCTCATCTCTTCAGCAATTCTAAAGTAATGATCAACTGCATTCCTGCTTGTTAAAATGATTCCTGTATGCTCAATAAGATTGATTCGTTCCTTTCTAAAATCTTGCCCATTAATTCCCTCAACATGAATAAATGATCTAAAATCAATTTTCAGTTTATATTTTTCAGCGAGGGAAAAATAAGGTGACTTTTCGTTTTCTGGTCTAGGCTGTGACACCAAAATAGACTTTACACTCATCTACTTTCCTTTTTAAAGTGATTAATACTTTACTGTGGTCAGTTACGAATCCGCGCCCGTTAATAGTTTTATGGCTATAATTATTGGCGAAATTTCGAAGGCGCAAAGGTACAAAAATAAATACAACCAAGGAACAGATTGACGTATAGAAATTCCTACCGTCTTTAAAATCCTGTAAAAATAAAGCAGAATAAACAGACTAATTGCCACATATATAAGGTCCGTTTTATAGTTAATGTCAATGTATGTTATCAGCACCACTAGCGGCAAAAGTACCAAACCCACGTTTTGGCAAAACAGCAAAATATTATGCTGGTATTCCATCAAACCTTCATTCATTCCGATTATGAACTGAATTAGCCTCGTGCAAAGCAATTTCAATCCGTAAAATCCGATAATAAATAAAACAATCTCATAAGCATACAATCCCTTACAAAAATTAACACCCGGATAATCCAATATGTTGATTGCATAATGCAACAGTATCGCCGACATAACAATAAAGTTTCCCAACAAAAAAAGTGCTGAAGCGCTTGCAAAAATTTGTCCATCTTTAAACGGCTGTATCACCGATTTCCCTCTATAAAACGAAGCAATAATGAATCGAAATTTAGCTGTCTGCCGAACTTTTATGACTACAAGTAAGAGCACACAAAACAATAAACAAGTGAAAACAGTGAGGTTACCAGAAAACTCACCTTTCATACTAGGTATGGGCTCGGAGTAGAGCATTTGAATCCCAAATCCACTGTCATCCGCAAGGACTTGGTTAAAATTCTCAATACTAATGACTCTATCGGTGTAATTATCTATGATATGGCTTCGCGTTTTGTGGCTTCTTAAAATGATTTATTTGCTAAAACAAAAATAGAAATCATAGCGTATTTCACTATATATTGAAACAGACAGTTATAAACACTACCAACGAAAGCACATTTTGGCTACTTTTGCGCTGAATAAATCAAACCAATGAGTACAGATAGATTTGAAGCCCACGATTATTACCTAATGGATGAGCTATTAACTGAAGAGCACAAACTAATAAGAGAAGCTGCCCGAGCCTGGGTTAAAAAAGAAGTCAGTCCAATAATTGAAGATTGTTTCGAAAAATGTGATTTTCCGAAGCATCTCCTCCCGGGATTAGGAGAAATTGGTGCATTTGGACCTTATATACCAGAAGAATATGGCGGTGCTGGATTAGATCAAATTTCATACGGTCTTTTAATGCAAGAACTGGAAAGGTGTGACTCGGGTCTAAGATCTACAGCTTCCGTTCAAAGTTCATTGGTCATGTATCCGATATGGAAATATGGTTCTGAAGAGCAAAAGAAAAAGTTCTTACCCAAACTTGCCTCGGGTGAATGGCTTGGATGTTTTGGGCTTACTGAACCTGATCATGGATCAAATCCAGGTGGAATGGTTACCCATTTTAAAGATGCTGGAGACCATTATGTATTGAATGGTGCAAAAATGTGGATTTCAAACTCGCCGATTTCACAAGTTGCTGTTGTTTGGGCGAAAGATGAGTCCGGTAGAATTCATGGTCTTCTTGTAGAACAAGGAATGGAAGGATTTACCGCTCCAGAAATGCATGGCAAACACTCACTTAGGGCATCTATCACGGGCGAGCTAATTTTCGACAACGTTATGGTGCCTAAAGAAAACTTATTACCAGGCAGAAGTGGACTTGGAGCGCCACTTTCCTGCCTAGACAGTGCTCGTTATGGAATCGCATGGGGAGCAATTGGTGCTGCAATGGATTGTTACGATTCTGCACTAAGGTATGCACAGGAGAGAATACAATTTGACAAACCAATCGCAAGCTTTCAATTAATTCAAAAAAAGCTTGCAGAAATGGTTACAGAAATTACAAAGGCACAACTTCTTACGCACAGACTGGGAACACTGCGTGATGAAGGTAGAGCGACTTCTGCTCAAATTTCAATGGCTAAAAGAAACAATGTTGAAATGGCTATAAATATTGCAAGAGAAGCAAGACAAATTCACGGTGCAATGGGAATAACCAGCGAGTACAGCATCATGCGACACATGGCGAATCTTGAGTCTGTTATTACCTATGAGGGCACACATGACATTCATCTATTAATTACCGGAATGGATGTCACTGGGATTCCTGCGTTCAGCTAGTTCTAGGGGGGTGCACAGGCTGTAAGGAATAATAAACAATAAATTGGCAATCGTTACCAATTTTATGCCGTTGTAAAATTCTCTGAAGTGCCCTAAATACATTCCTGCATTAAAAGCTAAAAAACAGAGCGCAAAGACGACTAACAAGCGCTTGTCGCGCGCCCTGTAAGTTCCCTGTTTTTGATAAAAATAATAGACGAGATAAATAACAGCGGGCCATAACATCAATAAAGAATAATTCTGTTGATGTGGGAATATTAAAGGGATGACTAAAAACAAGTAACCCAATTCCCAAAGCTGGTGTAAATTGGATGTTCTTATAAAAGGCCTTGTCCTTAAAAAGAAAAAAGTGAATCCGACTAGACCTAAACGAAAAGTATTAATAATCCAGCCTATTTCCTCCTCGTTTAGTTGATTTAAAAATAGGGGAGATTGTTGCAATACATCCAAATGGAACATGGCAGTTATCAGCGCAGGTATACCCGCATGCGCAAAATCCAATATATGCCGTTGTTCTATAGGGTTAATGTTTCCCCACCAGCCTTCTAATAAAAGTTGATTGTATTCATACCCTAAAAATATTACGGGTAAATACAACAATACAACGGAACATATCACAATAGAAATGACGCTTCTGAATTCTCCTCGATAAAGTAAGTAAGGAATCAATACCAGAGGCAATAGCTTTATATTTATTCCAATTGCCAATAACAGTCCTCCCTTAATTTTATTCCCTTTTTTAATATTGTATAGTCCTTCAAGGGATATCCATAAAATAAAAATGGTGAGCTGATGAAAATGAAGGTTGTCAAAAATGAACCGAAATACAAAGACAATGGAAAGAATTAAAATTAATCGCTGCCATTTCGCAGGTACTGTTGATTCCGGGAAATAGCCTTTCAATAATTGTCCTACCCTGAAAACTAAACCGACGTTGAGTAAAAGCCAAAATACATTAACCCAATACTCAGATAAATACGTGAAAGGGATCAATAATACTGCAAAAACAGGACTGTAATAATAATAAAGCCACGTTTGATAAACGGTTGTATAAATGTTTTTTTGGTCGAGTATGTCAGTCGCCGCCGATAAAAAAATATTCATGTCACACACCCTATCCGCATCAATCAATACATATACAACTACTGCAATAACCAATAATATTTTCCAGATGTAATTTCTAAACATATTCTTCACGATGTGCGAATTCAATTCAACACAATATACCATCAATCATGGACATAAAAGAAGCAGCATGTGAACTTGTTGATTGGATATTGAGTTCCGCTAATCTTCTTTGAGTGGACGGACCAATTGCAATAATCCTAGCGTCTTTAGGCAACTGATTAATTTTAAAAAAAGAATCAACATTAGATGGGCTAGTAAATAAATAATAATCTGAGTTCTCCACCTGCTTAGGTTCCTCTATTGTTTCGTACGCAACTACATCAAATACTTGTTTAGAAGGCAAGGATTTTTGAATTGACCTTTTACTTTTATTGCTCATTGGAAAACAAACTAAATCTGACCCTAAAGTTGATTGAAAACTTTCAGCAACGACTTCGGGCATGCCATCACCAATAAACTCACAAGTAACATGCAATTTTGCAGTTTGCGCAGTTTGTGCTCCCATTGCTCCAAATTTGCGGTCCAAACTACCGCCATTATCAAAATAAGCTTGTACACTGTTCGATGATGTGAAAAATACCCACGTTGTTTTAGGAAATTGTACTGATTTTACGCGAGCAGTAATCTGACTTTCAGCAATTAACCTCATTCCATTGGCTGAACAATATCTTATTAAAAAATGATTTGCTGGAAGATTGTGGCTTAAATATACAGTGATATTAAGCTTGCTTTTTAAACTTTCAACTGCCTTTATTGCTAGTGTTTTGAAATCACCTGAAACCTGAATTCTTCTCGGCATATTGTTCCAGTCTTTTGCCATAGATGCCCACAGGTTGTATTGCTCTCCATCGAAATTAACAAATACCCCTAAAGGCAATTGGCAACCTCCATCAAAGAGGTTCAGCACCTTGCGTTCAATTTCAGTAATTATCCAGGTCTCCTCGTCAGTTAATTTTTCAAGAATTACTTTTAATTCTGCCTCTTCATCTCTAATTTGTAGAGCCAAAGCTCCTTGAGCTGGTGCAGGAATAAATTCAGTTGGTTCTAAATCAAAAACCACAAACTCTTTTAAATCGATCTCTAGCCGATTTAAGCCGGCTTTTGCAAGCATTATTGCATCATAAGCTCCTGATCTTAGCTTGTTAATCCTGGTAGGTACATTACCTCTCAAATCTTTTAGCACCACATCTGGTCTAAATGCTCTTATTTGATTTTTTCTTCGAGCGGACGAAGTACCTATAATTCCGTTTTCTTTTACGCCATGCACCATTAAAGGAGAATAACTTTTTTTAGCAATTAGTAACACATCCACTGGGCTTTCGCGCTTAGGAATCGCAGCAATAACCAATCCTTTTGGTTGCGTTGTTTCGAGATCTTTGTGTGAGTGAACGGCAATGTCAATTTTACTTGAAAGCAACTGCTCCTCTATTTCTTTGGTGAAAAACCCTTTGCCTTCAAGCTTATCAAAACTCAAATCTTGTACTCGGTCTCCTTGTGTTTCTATAATGGTAATGGTAGAATCATATCCTAAATCCGCTAGCTTCGCTTGAACATATTTAGCTTGCCAGAGTGCTAGATCACTACCTCGAGATCCAATGATAATGGGCCGGTGCATTAGTCCTTAGTAAGCTGTTCGTCGAGAAGTATGTCCTTGGCTATTTTCATTGGTCCAGCGATATACTTCTTCTCCATGTATTCAATTACTTTATCTAGAACTTCCTTCGACTCCTTGTTCAGCCCATCCAGTTCTCTGGCGAATACTGTTTCAAAGGCCATTTCCTTAATCTCTTTAACTAATTGAGGAACTTGGCTCATGGCTTTTTCAACCTGTCTTTCACGATAAGTGTTTCTGAAATCTTCCAAGTTGTGCTGAATGATTTTATCACAAAGAACCAGCTCTTTCTCTCGTTCTTTTAGGTTTTTATCGGCAATTGCACGCAAATCTTCAATGCCAATCATCTTCACATTATTTCGATCTGCGATTATTCGGTCAAAATCATTCGGTATAGCAAGGTCTATGACCACTTTTCGGCCTTTATCATTACCAAGTAGGTTTGTATAAAGCTCCTGGGAGAAAATATATTGCGACGACCCTGTACAAGAAACGATAATGTCAAACCCTGTTGAGTGATTTTGTAATTCTGCCAACGGCCTATTTTCGCACCCAAGATTTTTTGCCAAGCCATCTCCATTTTTCATCGTTCTGTTATAAATAATGAAATTATTGAAGCCATGTTTCTGGAGAAACTTACACATGTTGGTGCTTGTTTTGCCGGCCCCCACAACAAGCACTCTCGCGTCTAGGGGAATATTTAAGTCGACGATTTTTCTATACGCCAGCGAAACAATGCTAACAGGTTTTGTAGCTACATTGGTTTGTGTATATACTTCTTTCGCAGCTTCAATTGCCTTTTCAACGACAATTCTAAGGGTGTCACCAGTTAAACCAAATGATTTAGATTGCTCAAAAGCAGTTCTAACCTGCGTAATGATTTCTCGTTCTCCTAAAACCAAAGAATCGATACTAGATGCAACTCGAAACAAATGACTAATGGCATCAACTCCCTCATGATACTCCGCATATTGGCAGGCAAATTGCAATTGCGTTTCATCCATGTTGGGATTAAAAGAATGAAAGAAATTAAGCAAACAATCATCATCCACACTAGTCGGAGATGTAAATATAAACTCAACCCTATTACAAGTTGATAAATACATCAACTCCGTGATATCCGTTTTTTTGACAAGGTTTTCTAACCTAGACTGAATTTGAGAATCATCAACATGAAATTCTCCAATTTTATCCAGCTCTACAGACTTGTGCGTTAGTCCTATTATTTTAATCTCGTTCAAAGGCTTGTTGATCTGATTGACAACAAATTTAAATACAACTTACCTCATATTGTCATACTATTGTCATAGTTCTAGCTACGCACATAATAAATAGAGATTCCGACGTCAAAGTCGGTTAAATTGCTAACTTGGAGTAATAAATAAACTTATTAATTAACTAAATTTTACGAGTATGAAAAAGATTTTAATGATGTTAGCAATTTGTGGAGCTGTTTCTTTTACAATGGCATCGTGTGGTGGTGGTGAAGAGCCTGCAGCAGAAGAAACCCACGCAGAAGGTGAAAATCATGATGATCATGACCACGGAGATGGTGGACATTAATTTACAAATTACTTAACTGGTTTATTAGGGGGTCGCTTGGCTCCCTTTTTTATTCTTCTGAATGTATCGTCGCCTTCAAGAATTCTCGATTCATCCGAGCAATGTTCTCTAAAGATATTCCTTTCGGGCATTCCACTTCACAAGCACCTGTATTTGTGCAATTTCCAAACCCTTCGTCATCCATTTGGTTCACCATGTTAAGCACCCGCTCTTCACGCTCTACCTGGCCTTGAGGCAAAAGAGATAATTGAGAAACTTTTGCCGAAACAAACAACATCGCAGAAGCATTTTTACAACTCGCAACGCAAGCACCACAACCAATACATGTTGCTGCATCAAAAGCTTTATCCGCATCCGCTTTTGGAATTGGAAGCGCATTTGCGTCTTGCGTATTACCAGAGGTATTTACCGATACGAATCCCCCAGATTGTATAATTCTATCGAAAGCCGATCGATCCACTACCAAATCTTTAATTACTGGGAACGCTTTTGCTCTAAACGGTTCTATATAAATGGTATCACCGCTATTGAACTTACGCATGTGCAACTGACATGTAGTCACTCCACGATCTGGGCCGTGCGGTTCTCCATTAATGTGCAACGAGCAACTGCCACAAATGCCTTCCCGACAATCGTGATCAAATGCAACGGGCTCTTTATTTTCGGAAATTAGTTGTTCATTCAGAACATCCATCATCTCTAAAAAAGACATGTGCTCTGAAATATCTTTTATTCTGTATGTTTCAATTTTCCCTTTTGAATTAGCATCTTTTTGACGCCATATTTTCAGGGTTAAATTCATGCCTTTTGTTGTTGCCATTATGTTGATGTCTTAATGAAAAGAACTCTAATTTGTTTTCTATTTATAGCTTCTTTGCTTCAGTTCAATGTTGCTAAATTTTAATTCCTCCTTGTGCAGTTTTGGTTCAGATGGGCTAACTCCAAATTCCCAAGCTGAAACAAATGCAAAATTGTCATCGTCTCTTTTTGCTTCTCCGTCTTCTGTTTGAGATTCATCACGAAAATGACCTCCGCACGACTCTTCTCGATGCAATGCGTCATGTGCAAAAAGTTCACCCAGCTCAATAAAGTCAGCTACTCTCGCAGCCTTTTCTAATTCTGGATTAAACTCGAACATTCCTCCAGGAACCTTCACGTTCTTTTCGAAATCTTCTCGAATTTGCTGTATTTCAGCTATTGCAGATTTCAAGTCCCCCTCGTTTCTTGCCATTCCACATTTCTCCCACATCACTTTTCCAAGCTGTTTGTGAAAATAATCAACAGATTTAGAACCATTATTGTTAATCAATTTCTCTAGTCTTTTTTGAACTGCATTTTCAGCCTCTTCAAACTCAACTGAATCTGTCGAAATAGCGCCTGTTCGAATATCGTTCGCTAAATAATCCCCGATCGTATAAGGAAGAACAAAATAGCCATCCGCTAATCCTTGCATGAGCGCGGAAGCACCAAGAC
Organism: uncultured Flavobacteriales bacterium; assembly: GCA_905480225.1. Classification (GTDB taxonomy): domain Bacteria; phylum Bacteroidota; class Bacteroidia; order Flavobacteriales_D; family Parvicellaceae; genus UBA10066. The sequence goes on from CAJQPO010000126.1 coordinate 12,890, forward strand.
GATTCGCTCCGTGATCGGAGAAGTTAGCTTCGCCTGCAGCATAGCAACCGGCTATAGAGGTCATTAAATTATAATCTACCCAAAGTCCGCCCATAGTGTAATGAACCGCTGGGTAAATTTGCATTGGTGTTTTATACGGATTATCATCTGTGATTTTTTCATACATCTGAAATAAATTCCCGTACTTATTCTCTATCACTTTTTCGCCCAGCGCTTTTATTTTATTCTCACTTGGGTTAGAAATCCCTTCGACTGTTGCGACCTCTTTCCCATACCTCAATATAGCCGCAGAAAAATCTAGATAGACAGCCTCCCCAGTTTCATTAACTCCAAATCCAGCATCACATCTCTCTTTTGCAGCACGTGATGCCACATCTCTTGGCACAAGGTTTCCAAAAGAAGGATAGCGCCTCTCTAAATAGTAATCTCTTTCTTCTTCGGTCAGTTCCGTTGGCTTTTTCTTTCCAGTTCTGATTGCCTCCACATTTTCAATCGATTTTGGAACCCAAATTCTTCCATCATTTCTCAACGATTCAGACATGAGGGTTAATTTTGACTGATAGTCTCCAGATCTTGGAATACAAGTTGGATGGATTTGTGTGTAACACGGGTTCGCGAAAAAAGCTCCTTTTCGATGTGCTCTCCAAGAAGCAGTAGCATTGGAACCCATCGCATTTGTTGAAAGATAAAAAACATTACCATAACCTCCTGTTGCCAAAACAACAGCATGAGCAGAGTGTCTTTCTATCTCTCCAGTAACTAAATTCCTTGCAATTATACCTCTTGCTTTACCTTCAACAATTACCAATTCGAGCATCTCATGCCTATTGAACATTTCAATCTTGCCCTTACCAATTTGTCGACTCATTGCTGAATACGCACCCAAAAGAAGCTGTTGTCCTGTTTGCCCTTTTGCATAAAAAGTTCTTGAAACCAGTACACCACCAAAAGATCTGTTATCTAATAAGCCACCATATTCTCTTGCAAAAGGCACACCTTGAGCAACACATTGATCAATAATATTCGTTGAAACTTCTGCTAATCGATAAACATTAGACTCGCGTGCTCGATAGTCTCCTCCTTTTACGGTATCGTAAAACAAGCGGTAAACAGAATCTCCATCGTTTTGATAATTCTTAGCGGCATTAATTCCTCCTTGAGCAGCGATAGAATGCGCCCTTCTTGGTGAATCCTGAAAACAAAACGATTTCACCTTATAACCAAGCTCCGCAAGAGAAGCGGCAGCTGATCCACCAGCTAATCCTGTACCGACTACGATAACATCGATTAGTCGCTTATTTGCTGGGTTAACAACATTGATGTTGTTCTTGTGATTTGTCCATTGTTCATCAATGGGGCCTGTTGGGCATTTCGAATCTAAAGCCATATCTATTCCTTAAGCTTGAGTAACATATAAATAAATAGGAATCGCAGCAAAAACAAATGGCACAACAAACGAAAAAGCCATTCCTGCTAATTTTATCATTCCGTTGTATCTTTTGTGATTTATTCCTAACGACTGAAAGGCACTTGCAAATCCATGTGAAAGGTGAAACGCCACTGCAAGCATTGCTATTGCGTACAAAATCATCATGAGCAGCGCAGTTACGCCATTTTCTGTTTTACTAAAAAAGTCTTTTGTTACTTTGGCTAAATCTCTCATTGCAAGCCCCATGTCTGTTTTATTGATAAACACATGTTGCTTTCCTTCTACCTTTTGTAAATACGAATTAACTTGTTCAATTCCGTCTGCTGTGTAATAATTTCCAGCTTCATTCAGTTGAACGGGAAATTCATTATCATAATGCATAGGAGCCCAAAAATTTATTAAGTGAACGACAATAAAGACCAGCAGCAAGGTACCCATCCAGCCCATCGTTCTAGAACTAAACTTAGCATTTTTATCTGGACGATTATACGTATAGTTTGTTGATCGAGCGCTACGATTATTAATGACTAATAGTAGGGCGAGAACTACATGAACTCCTATTAATATTTTAGTTATCCAAGCCACCGTTTGGACTATTGGATTCGAAGACATAAACTCTGCATACTCATTAAACTTCACCGTGCCATCCCAACCACCAATAAATAGTTGAAGATTACCCAGTAGATGTCCGACAAGAAATAAACAGAGAAAAAGACCGGTCAAAGCCATCAGCCACTTCTTGGCAATAGATGACTTTAAAATTGCAGATATACTCATGCTGGAAATTGAATTTACATTTCTAGACAAAAGTAATCGCCAACGAATGCAATATCAAATCATTAAACGATAAATCGCTTATTTATAATTGTTCTTTATAGTGGCAAGGCACCGTTTTTCTCTTTTCACTTTCACAATCCACAGCCTATCTCTGTAAACCCTTTGTCTTTTCCATGCGATTTGTAACTTAGCAATCTAACTAGGAAGAATGAAATATAATAGAATTGCCAAAGACTTGTATGAGGATAATAGAAAAAGGTTTGTAGATCAATTACAACCTAATTCTATAGCTGTTTTTAATTCAAACGACATTGTTACTACCAGTGCAGATAGTACGATGCCATTTGTTCAGCATCGCGATATTCTCCATTTATCAGGTGTTGATCAAGAGGAAAGTATTTTGATCATCTTTCCCGATTGTCAAAATAAAAAGCATCGAGAAATCCTATTCTTGAAAGAAACCAATGAGCACATTGCAGTTTGGGAAGGGGAAAAACTCACTAAAAAGGCAGCATTCGAAACAAGTGGAATTCGCACGGTTTACTGGCTGGATCAATTTCCAACGGTTTTTAAAGGACTAATGTCCGAAGCTCAAAACATATATGTCAATACAAACGAACATACCCGCGCCAATACAGAGGGAGAATCCAGAGAAGACAGATTCATTTCATGGTGTAAAAAAGATTACCCTGGGCACACCTACAAAAGGAGTGCGCCTATTATGCACCGAATAAGGTCAGTGAAACATCCGCTTGAAATTGAATTAATGCAACACGCTTGTAATCTGACAGAAAAAGCGTTTCGAAGAATAATGAATTTTCTTAAACCTGGTGTGTGGGAATACGAAATTGAAGCTGAAATTATGCATGAATTTTTACGCAATCGGTCTAGAGGTTTTGCATATACCCCTATCATTGCATCGGGTGCAAACGCTTGCGTTTTGCATTATATCGAAAACAATCAACAATGTAAAGACGGAGATGTCATTTTATTTGATTGGGCCGCTGAGTATGCTAATTATGCTTCAGACATGACCCGATGTCTTCCTGTCAATGGAATATTTACATCCAGACAAAAGGCAGTATACAATGCTGTTTTAAAAGTAAAAAATGAAGCTACAGCGATGTTAACTCCTGGGGTAATGCTTGCAGATTATCACGTTGAAGTTGGTAAACTCATGGAGTCTGAGCTTTTGGGATTAAACTTAATTAGCGAAACTGACATCAAAAATCAAGACCCATCCTGGCCCGCCTATAAGAAATACTTTATGCACGGAACTTCTCATTTCATTGGTCTTGACACCCATGATGTTGGCCTTTGGACAGAGCCAATTCAAGCGAATAACGTATTTACCGTAGAACCAGGAATTTATATCCCCGAAGAGAATCTTGGTATACGCTTAGAAGATGACGTGGTGGTCCAGGAAACAGGAGCTCCGTTTAATCTAATGGGTAACATCCCTATTGAAGCTGAAGAAATCGAAGAGTTGATGAATACCTCGAATGTCATACAGGAAGCATAAATTTGAAGGGATTAATTTTCGATTATCAGGCGAAGGAGACCAAGTCGTTGTTTTCCTTCACGGATTTTTGGGTGATTTAACCATCTGGAATAGCTTTGCAGGCGAATTAAAAGATAACTATACTGTGCTTCAAGTTGACCTTCCTGGCCATGGATTGTCGGATACTTTTGGCCCTGTTCATAGTATGCCCTTTATGGCTGAAAAAATCATTGCCCTCATCGATTATTTGGCTTTGACACCCGTTCATCTTGTGGGTCACTCAATGGGTGGATATGTTGCACTTTCAATTACTGAACAATCTTTGAATCAAATAGCTTCAATTACCTTACTAAACTCCAATTGTAACGACGACTCGCCACAAAAACAAAAAGACAGGATTCGAGCGATTCGGTTAATCGAATTGAGCCCAGAACTGTTTGTTAGTGAAGCAATAAACAACCTATTCATGCCAAAAAACCTTACCCAGTTTGGTGATGAGATTATGCTTTTAAAAAACGCCGCATTAAAAATAGCCAGCACTGGCGCTGCTCCTGCATTAAGAGGCATGGCGGAACGAAAAGACATGACTTCAGCTTTAACGGAACTGGAGATTCCAATATTATTCCTTGCAGGCAAGTATGACAATGTAATTCCAATAAATTCCATCCAAAACAATGCGAAAAAATCCGGAGCACAACTTCATGTTTTAAAACAGACCAATCACATGGCATTTCTAGAGGAGCAAAGCGCGACTCTACAAGCACTTTGCTCTTTCTGGCAAAATTGCTAGAACTATTTTACAGAAGCCTTGAAAAACTGAAACTTACCATACTTCTCAGCCCCAGTTTCAAAATCTCCCTTATAATACGGACCGTGACAACCCGATTTTCTATTCACAATAACTCGGTCAAATGCTATTCCTCTTGCCTCCAAGGCTGTCTTTATTGCTAACTCTCCATCTTCTAACCTTTTTGCGGCTAAACTTCTATTTGTTTTAAAGGTCTTGGTTGGTACCGAAGATGCACATCCTTCAAGGTTTAGTGTTAATTTTCCTGTCTGTTCAAAAATGGCTACTGCCTTCTCCACAAATAAAGTGAGTTCTCTTTCTTCTGCTGTTACCCCTCTTTTATTGTAGCCATAGAATTTTTGGAATGTTCCTGGTTCAACAACAACAACTGCCAACTCTCTACATGTAATGTTGGAAGTATATTCTTTTACTATGTTATCATTACCATCAATCAATATAATCTTTGCCTTTCCACAGAGCGCTGGGTCATGCAGCTTTAGGCGGAAGGACGGCTGATCTTTAGGTGAAATGGCTTCGTATCTAAACTCACCAAACTCATTCGTCAAGTCTTGATAGACTAGCTCCTTGTTTGGGTTTAGAACCTCAACATCAGCCCCACCGTAGATAACATCTTCAACAATCAATTGGTATGTCCAATCATTAGTGTCGGCTACACTTACAATTTGAATTCCTTCACAATCTGCTTCTATTTCTTGCAGCTCTAATTTAATATCTGATTTAGTTATCAATCTACCCACCTCATGGTATTCCTCATCGGTAGCAACATTAATATTTTCATCTGCTATTAATCCTTTGTACTCGTATTCAATGGTATATTCTCCAGGATTTAAAACAATTAAAAACCGTCCTGTTGACTTATTGGCCTTGTACTCTCCAATAATGTCATCAGTTTTTCGATCATATACGCTAATCAACACATCGGTAACAACTGCTCCAGTCTGGTCCTTGATACAACCTTTATAGACAATAAGGACCTTCTTTTTTTCGTCCAACATGTCTATCATGTAAATGTCTTGATCTCCTTTTCCGTCCTCTCTGTACGATGAGAAAAATGCTCTAGTCCCATCAGCAGTTGGTATAAAGAAAACATCTTCACCAACCGTATTTATTGGATATCCCAAATTCCTGGGTTCTGACCATGAACCATCCGCTTGAAGTTCAGATGCAAATACATCAAAGCCACCCATTGCGTCATGACCTTGAGAAGAAAAGTAAAGCGTCTTGCCATCAGGGTGCAAATAAGGTCCCTCTTCATCAAACGGTGTATTCACCATATTCCCAATATTCTGCACATTAGCCCATGCACCATTAGGCAATTTTTTCATTAAATATATGTCCCTGCCTCCGACGCCTCCTGGCCTATCAGACACAAAAACAATCACACTACCGTCTGCAGAGAGGCCAGCATGCGAATCCCAATATTCCGAATTAATCTCAGCTTCCAATGGTTTTGGTTCACTCCAAGCCTCTCCTTGCAAATAGGATTCATAAATTGTTCCTCCTCCTATTTCATCGAACTTATACAAAAACATATGCTGACCATCTGGGGACACATAAATACACGCCTCATGACCATCTAAATTGAGCTCATCAATTGGCTTAGGTTCGCCCCATCCATTTTCAGTTTTAGCTGAAACATAGACGTCTTCTCGATAGGCGCCGTCTTCATCGTCTTTCTGACCACCCATACTTCCATGTCTTCTTGATGTAAAAAACAGTAAACTCTCATCGGCAGTGATTATCGGGCGATAATCAGGGTATTTCGTATTGATAGCGTCATTTAGCGCGTGCAATTCAGCATGCACTGGATTATCATACAGTTTTTTGGCATTCCTACTTAATCGCAAGTCTCTATTTATTGCCTCAATGGCCTCCGTATTATCAACATTTAAAACCTCTTTGTATTCTGAATACTTCGCAATAGCCTCATCAAATTGATAGTTAGCATGATACGCTTTTCCTAAAAACCAAACTACTTCTACTGGAGCATTCTTTTCTTTGTGATTTTTTGCCTTATAATAAGCCGTTAGGTGCTCCTGACAATCTTCATAATAAAAAATTGCTTTGTTTTTTTCGTATTGACTTTGTAAATAACAATAGCCAATGATTGATCTAACATTTGCATTTCCATCATACTTCTTGTCTATGTCAAGAAAAGCTTCTAAAGCTAAGTCGTACTTCTCGTCATCTAAGAACTCGTATGCAACGTAAAAATCAGTTTTATAACTTTGAGCAGAGACCCTGCAGATGGTCAGTAGTAACAATGCTAATACTGCCGGCTTAAGTAATGTTTTCAAAATAGTTTTTATTTATGAATACCTTCAAACCCCGAAGATATTTCATTTATTGTAATTGAAACAAAAAAGGACTTGTGAACTGTCGAATTTGGTTGCTTTTTTATTATTTAACACCATACCGAACATGGTAATTTAACAAAAAAGGCCTCTAGTGAGGCCTTTTTAGGAAGAAAATGTGCTTTTTAGAAAGCACTTGAGCATGGAAAAAATGAAATGCTATTAACCAAATAAATAATTACCATGAAACTACAAAAATGTCTGAGCTATGCATACTTGATGTATTAGTTGTTATCCTTAAATATACAACCTAAATACGTTCTGTAACTGCATCAATGTAGTACAGGCTAACATCAATTAAGAAGAGGCTTAGTAATTCGATTTAACGGCAATCTTATTTTTCTTACATTGTTTTCTGTAATGATTAGAACCTTAATCGTAGATGATGAACTTCTTGCAAGAGAGAACCTGAAATTATTACTCTCAGATTTTTGCGAGAATGTAGAAGTTATTGGCGAAGCCGACTCCGTCGACGCCGCAATTGAAGCTATTACCAAACTAAAACCTGCCCTCGTTTTCCTAGATATTAGAATGCCTTCAGGTGCAGAGGGGTTTGAATTACTAGAAAGAATAGACTCCAAGGACTTTGTAGTAATCTTCGTTACAGCATTTAAAGACTATGCAATCAAAGCGTTTAATGCGAACGCAATCCATTATATTCTGAAACCAATAGACATTGAAGATTTACAAAATGCATTAAAAAAAGTTGCTGAGTACTTTAAAATGAAGAGATCACTGCCCCTTAAAGACTTTAATTATGCGCAGCTGCTGGAAAATCTAACCTTGTCATTAAAAAAAGATTCCCCTGATCGAATCGCCATTCATCATAGCAAAGGAATTAAGCTTGTTGAGATAACAGACATTATCAGGCTACAAGCAAGTGGTAATTGTACCCACATTTACTTTAAAAACAGCAGCTCTTATTTAGACACACGCACACTCAAAACCTACGAAGACCTATTGCCAGCCTATTTTGTAAGGATTCACAAATCTCATATAGTTAACGTAAACGCTGTTGAAGAATACGTACACACGGATGGACATCGAGTTATTTTAAATGATAACAGTACAGCGCCAATTAGCAGGGGCAAACTCTCAGAATTTCTTACCCATCTGAAACGAATGTAGTTTAATCAATACAGCACGTCGTTCAGTCATTGAAACATACACTTTAGTAAATCCTTCGACCCTTTTCAAAAAAAATAGGCTTACTTAAAGCAATGTTCAACCTAAAACCCCCTTTCTTATGAAAATAAATGCGCTAATTGTTGACGATGAATACAACTGCAGAAATAATCTCGAGATTTTGCTCAAAGATTTTTGTTCCAATGTGAATATTGTTGGTCAGGCAGAATCAGCAGAAGAGGCTAGAACAATGCTAGAAACTCATCGACCTAATTTAATCTTTCTAGACATTGCAATGCCCGAGGAGGATGGGTTTTCTTTTTTAAGATCACTCGAAAAAAGAGATTTCGCGGTAATATTTACAACTGCTCATAATGAGTATGCATTGAAGGCATTCAAAGAACACGCAATCGATTATCTTGAAAAGCCAATTAATATAGATGAGCTAACCACCGCCGTAAAAAAAGCAGAAACACTTATTGAAAACTCTGAATCACAAGACGACATTCTAAATGCCATCCTACAAAAAGCACTAAAGCTGAACTCATCAGCAAAAATAAGCATCCCCACTAGAGATGGTTATGTTATTGTTGATGAAACCGAAATTGTTCATCTTGAAGCAAGTGATAATTACACGATGATTTTTTTAACCTCCGGACGGAAACATTTAAGCAGTAAAAACATTAAAGTTTATGAAGAAAATCTAGACCATTTTCGTTTCTTTCGAACGCATAAATCGCACATCATAAACATGAAAGATCATTTACGCGAATTTTCAAGGTCGAATGGCAATGTGGCCTTATTAACAGATGGAAAGACCGTGCCTATTTCAAGAAGAAAATTATCAGACTTTATTGGTCGGATTAATACATTCTAATGACCAAATTACTTCTGACCTGTTGCCTTATATGCTGTTGCATTAGTATATTCTCTCAGCAATACAGTTTCATTCAGTACTCAAGGCCTGAAGGTTTGCCCCAAACCCAAATAAGCTCTATAACACAAGACGCGAGAGGATACTTGTGGATCGGTACAGTTGGTGGGGTAAGCTGCTTTAATGGAATTGAGTTTAAAAATTACTCGAAAGCAAACGGATTGCTCGACAATCAAGTAAATTGCTTGTTAGTAGACGATGCGAATCGAATTTTGTTGGGGAACAATGGAGGAATTTCAATCATTGATGGTAAAAGCATCTACCAATGCCACTTTCCAAAAGAATTAAATAGTACCAGTGTTCGCTGCATGCTCATCAATGAAGGCTATCTCTACATGGGCTCTCGTTCGAATGGGCTTTTTAGATGCCCACTAGAAAGCCTTTCGGATACAATTACCCAAATTCAAAAAATTGGTCAGCAAAAACTCCGGATAAGAGATTTGCTACTTTTTGAAAATAAAATCCTTGTTGCCAGTATAAATGGCTTAAAGCAAGTTTCGGGAACCTCATTAACTTCCTTCAAACAAGAATTTGACCTTTTAAACGTCGGCAACATTGCCTCAAAAGATGAACATCTTTGGATAAGCACAATACAAGCGGGAGTTTTGCATCATTTTGATTCGAAAACAACCGTATTCAACGAAGAAAATGGGGGAATCCGAACAAACAAAACCAAAAGCATCATCATTGATAACAAAGGCAATCCATGGGTTGGAACAAGAACAGGTTTAGAGCGTCTTAAGAACGACGTCTTCACTTCATTTAAAACAGATAATGGCTTATTAAATGATAATATCAAAGTAGTATTCGAAGACAATGAAGGGAACATTTGGGTCGGCTCTGACGGTGCTGGAATATTTAAATTCTCTGGAGACCGATTTGTAGCACTTACCGAAGACGATGGAATCGCCAGTAATCTGATTATGTCTTTTGCCGAAAATGAATCAGGGATGTGGATAGGCTCATATGGTGGAGGCATTAGCAACTACTTCAATAAGGAGGTCAAGAATTATACCTCTTCCAATATGTTTTCCAGTTCTCTGATATGGTCCAGTATCGTGGATGACAAAAACAACATCTGGTTTGGTACCTCAAGTGGAATTACAATCAAAGATGATTTAGGTGTACATCCGTTTCTAATCGATCGCATAATAGACAATGTCAGAATAACCAGCTTAGCTAATCACAATGAGAAAATTTTCATTGGGCACAGAGACGGGATAGCTTATTATTACAAGGACTCTGTTACACATTTAAAACAAGACATAAAAAGTGTCAGGTCATTACTTTCTCTGCCCGATAGCAGCTTGTTAGTTGGATGCGCTAATGGCATGTATACCTACAAGAACAATACCTTCAAAAAAATCAAAATAGACAATGAAGCTGAACTTTATCCAATCTATTCTATCGCGTATGTAGATCCTAATCACCTCTGGGTAGGGAATTCGAATGGATTATTTTTGATTTCAGATGGAAGTGCTAAAAAATATTCGCTCGGCCCCTCTGCTGGCCACAACTTTATTAATTTTTTGCTGCTCGAAAACGATACGGTATTGTGGGCAGGAACTAATCACGGCCTGAATGAGATTAACATTGCTTCTTTTACCAATGAGGACGGGATAATTTATCGTAATTACACTCCGGATGATGGAGCTCGAAGCTACGAAACCAATCTGAATGCAGCATTTAAAAGTAATTCGGGAACTTTGTGGTTTGGCACAATAAACGGTGCACTAATGTTTGATAGGCGTAACGTTCAGACAAAAAATAAAGCCTACGTTCCTCTGTTAAGCATCTCTCAAATTCAGCTATCACTTAATAATACAAACTGGGATAATTATTCTACGGAATATACAGAACTGAATCAGCTCCCAGTTAATTTAAAATTGCCACATCAAAAAAACCACTTAACATTCCATTTCATTGGTGTATCGCATAGTTTTCCGAAACAAGTGAAGTACCAAACCAGACTTGATGGTTTTGATGAAAATTGGAATCCCATGTCTCAAACTAGATTTATTACCTACTCCAATCTTCCTCCTGGTAGCTACACTTTTAAAGTAAAAGCAACAATTAATGAAAAGACCTGGTCAAAAGAACAATCTTTTACATTCATAATTACCCCCCCTTTTTGGAAAACTTGGTGGTTCATTAATTTTCTAACACTCGTTGGATTATCTATTATTCTACTAATATACAGGAGTAGGCGCCGAATAGTGGAAAGTAGAAGAACAACAGAAAAGTTAATTTACAAAACAAGACTTTTAAATTTGGAGCAACAATCACTTAATGCCAGTATGAATAGGCATTTCATTTTTAATGCTTTAAACTCAATCCAATACTATATTAACCGGCAAGACAAATTAGCTGCTAATCGTTACTTAAGTAGTTTTGCCAAACTGATTCGCAAAAACCTCGATTCATCTAGCTCTCCAGATAATTTAGTAGCGCTCTCGGAAGAGTTGGAAAGACTGGACTTGTACATTTCTCTAGAGCACATGAGGTTTCAAGATAAATTTGAATACGAAATAACAATTGATCCAACAATTGACACCTCTTCTATCAGAGTACCTGCAATGTTCTTACAACCCTACGTTGAAAACAGCATCTGGCATGGTGTCCTACCGATGAAAAGTACCGGAAAAATTGAAGTAAAAATTGTCAAGACGACAGATGAAATAAAATTCTCAATCGAAGACAATGGAATAGGAATTGAAAAATCCCTTGCAAAAAAAGGAACATTAAGTCATTCACATGATTCAAAAGGGATGAAAATAACAAGTTCAAGAATAAATGTGTTGAGAACATTGACTAAGCGCAATATTCAAATAATTGGACCGTTTGAAGTAAAAGACAAAAATGATGAGACCATGGGAACCAAAGTTGAAATTGTCTTCTCGTTAGAACAAAACACGGTTTTTACTAAAATTAAGGACTAATTTTATTGAATATCAATGGTTTTTCACTATTTTTGAATATTAGGGTTCGCTCTACCATGAAGGAATTTATAAAAATATTGTTGTTTATGCTGACCGTGATTGTTCTCGGTTCGTGCACAAAGGTTGCTCCTTTGTCTCCAAGCATTACCCCTGATAATCAGGAAGAGAATGATTTTGTTTTAAAGAATAGCGATGCAGACTTTGGCAATTCTGAAGATTCAGATAATGGATCAGGCACAATCACAGACCCAGATGACGACGGAGATGATGGTATTGGCAACAATGGCGATGTAATAACAGACCCAGATGATGACGATGACGAAATTTTCGACAATGATGGGCGATTAGGAGGTGATGATGATTCTAACGATGACAACAAAGACCCCATAGATAAAGGATAAAATTATTCTCTAATAATATACAAGTTCAATTTCTTTTTTTCACAATCATTCTTTACACCTCTAAAGGATATGTAATGTGCTTTTTTTATCTTTAAAAGGGCATTCTTCTCGCCGTTAATTGTCATATAGTTAATCCTAAAGACTAAAAGGGTGAATTGTAGCGTTCCATTTTACAATTTCAAATTGGCTTTATTCACCAATAATATTAGAAATTAATATACATGTCTAATACCGTATCAGATCATTTACACCAACTAATCAAGTCGCTGTCAAAAGCTGAAAAGAGATATTTTAAAATTTACTCCAAACGCCATACAATTGGAGATAAAAATAACTACTTATTACTTTTTGACGCTATTGAAAAGCAAACTGACTATAATGAAGATGCTGTTCTTAAGAAGTTTAAAAACGAGGCATTCATTAATCGATTTTCTATTACAAAAACAAGACTTTACGATCACGTGCTGAAAAGCCTCGACGCTTTTCATTCGAATAGTTCTGTTAATGCCCAACTCAAAAGACAAATACACTACGCTGAGATTCTTTACAAAAAATCGTTATACAAACAGAGTTCGAAACAATTAAAAAGCGCCAAAAAAATTGCTTACAAGTACGAAAAACATACGACACTTCTGGAGATTTTTATGTGGGAGAAGCTGTTAATTGAAAAAGATAATTACACCCATACAAAATCAAAAGAACTTCAAGAAATTCTTAACGAAGACCGACTAACAATAGAGAAAATCGGCAATTACGTTCAATTTTGGAATGTGAAGAGTCGACTTTTTCAAATCTTGCATCAGCAAGGCCGGGCTAGAAGCGCTGATGAGCTTGAAAAATTTAAAAGTATTATTGATACTGCTTTGCTAAAAAGTGAAGACAAAGCATTATATTTTGAAACAAAATATTTATTTCACCACATTTACAGCGCCTATTTTTTTGCCGCAAGAGATTACAAGCAATGCTATGTACATTTAGGCAAATTGTTATTACACATAGACTCGAATAAGGATCAATTCAAAGAAGAGCCTAATATATATTTTTCAGTACTCACTAATATAATCTATGTCACAAGCCAGTTAAATGACTACAAGCAATCCTTTCATTATCTAGAACAATTACGAGCACTTCCTGAGGCTCTGAGACTAAACTCGAATGAAGACCTGGATATTAAACTATTTTCATCTACCAACAGTATTGAATTGACACTTTACGCCATCACTGGACAATTTGAAAAAGGCATCAATCTTGTACCCCAAATTGAAGAAGGTTTCAGGCTTTACGGCGAAAAAATCAACAACGTTAGAAAGGCCTATATAGAAGCCAACATAACCATTTTGTATTTTTGTAAAGAAGAGTTCAATGCTGCTTTAAAGTGGAGCAATCAAGTGCTTAATAATGCAGATATCGACAAAACACTAGATATATTTTGTTTCACACAAATTCTTAATCTGTTAATTCATCTTGAGCTCGAGAACTACAGACTTGCTCCTTATGCTTTAAAATCAGCGCACCGTTATTTAAAAACTAGAAACCGGACCTATCAATTCGAAACCGTTATGCTGAATTTTATTGGAAACAAATTAAAAAGCAAATCGGTAGATGAAGATGATCTACTTTACCAAAACCTATCTGAAAAACTACAAAAACTGCAGGCTGATCCCTTTGAGAAATCAGCTTTTGAATACTTTAATTTTGTTGCTTGGGTGAAAAGCAAGATGGAAAAAACTTCATTTGAAACGACAATAAAAAAAGAATTAGGCAAGGTTAGTCTTTAGCTCCCATCCCGTCCCATCCCTGCGCTTTCAATTCAACGGAAACACCATTTTTTGTTATCATATTTAATCCCGCTGTTTTTGCCGTAATGTGTCCGATTATAGATAAATCCTGATTGCTTTTTATTTTATCGTAATCTTCCAAAGTAATTGTAAAAAGCAGCTCATAATCTTCTCCTCCACTTAAAGCACAAAGTGTTGGATCCAAATTAAAGTCCCTTGCCAGTTGATAGGTGGTTGGGTCAATGGGGATTTTATCCTCGTACAACTCAACACCTACGTTGGATTGGTCACAGATGTGTTTAATTTCTGAAGACAACCCATCTGAAACGTCTATCATACTTGTTGGGCAAATATCTAGATCCGCAAGTAGTTTAATGATGTCTTTCCTTGCCTCTGGCTTAAGCTGTCTTTCCAAAATGTAATCATGTCCATCTAAATCCGGCTGCATATTTGGATTGGCTTTCCAAACTTCTTTTTCTCTATTCAAAAGCTGAAGCCCCAAATAGGCTCCTCCAAGATCTCCCGACAAGACCAATAAATCTGTTTCTTTTGCCCCGCTTCGCTGGACTGCCTTCCCTTTGACCACCTCACCAATGGCCGTAATAGAAATAATTAAGCCCGCGTTGCTTGTGGTGGTGTCTCCACCAATGATATCAACTCCATAGATTTCACAAGCCAAAACCATTCCCGAATAGAGCTCTTCAATTGCTTCTACAGAATATTTTGAAGAAATGGCTAAACTAACCGTTACCTGACGAGGTTGTGCATTCATGGCATAGATATCCGAAACATTTACAACAATTGACTTATAACCCAGATGCTTTAATGGACTGAATGCCATATCGAAATGAACTCCTTCTACAAGCATATCGGTTGAAACTACCATTTCTCGGCCTTCATAATCTAAAACTGCACCATCATCCCCGATTCCAATTACGGTCGATGAATTACTATGCTTAATACCAGATGTTAGGTGTTTAATTAATCCAAATTCACCAAGATCTGCCAAATCCGTTCTTGTAGTCTTTTCTTGCATAACGTTTTCTTTGCTAAAACTTACTCGCTTTTGTACTTCAATTTGCGTGCAAAGATAGTCATCTGATTTGTCGAGTTGACCACTAATATTAGCTTTAAAGCTAAATTACTTGTTTCCATACCACTTTTGTGGTATTTTTGTGGCCAATTAAGTTCTTATTTAAAACGAGTCTAAATAATGTGCTCGTTTTTAAAATAGAAAACCGTGTATGATAACAGTAACAGATGATGCGAAAGATCGCGCTTTGGAGCTTATGTCCGAAGACCAAAAAGAAGGTCAATTCATTAGGGTTGGCGTAGAAGGCGGGGGATGCTCTGGCCTTATGTACCAATTAGAATTTGACAATCAACTGTCAGAAAATGACAAAGAATTTGAAAATAATGGCGTTAGGGTCGTCGTAGACAAAAAGAGTTTTCTCTATTTAATCGGTACCACATTGGACTATTCTGGTGGTCTTAACGGCAAAGGGTTTGTTTTTAAAAATCCTAATGCAGACCGGACTTGTGGTTGCGGAGAATCATTTTCGATTTAAGATAAATCAAAAGACATGGCATACACTGAAGAAGACTTAAAAGAAGAACTGAAGGGTAAAGAATACGAATTTGGCTTTACAACAGACATTGAGTCTGATAAAATTTCTGTCGGGTTAACGGAGGACACGATTCGTTTAATCTCTGAAAAAAAGAATGAACCCGATTGGCTTTTGTCTTACCGATTGAAAGCTTTCAATGTTTGGCAAGCAATGAACGAACCAGAATGGGCACACGTGCATTACAACAAGCCGGATTTCCAAGCCATTTCTTATTACGCTGCACCCAAACAAAAAAAGGTTTTAGAAAGTCTCGATGAAGTTGATCCCGAATTGCGTAAAACCATGGAGAAACTCGGAATTTCTTTAGAAGAGCAAAAACGACTATCTGGTGTAGCAGTAGACTTTGTGATGGATTCCGTTTCGGTTGCTACTTCTTTTAAAGAAAAGCTAGGAGAACTAGGTATTATTTTTTGCTCTTTTGGCGAAGCAGTTCAAAATCATCCAGATTTAATTAAAAAGTACATGGGGTCCGTTGTTCCCATGACCGATAATTTTTATGCCGCACTTAATTCAGCCGTTTTTACCGACGGCTCATTCTGTTATATTCCAAAAGGTGTTCGCTGCCCAATGGAGCTTTCTACTTATTTCAGAATCAACGAATCAGGAACCGGGCAATTTGAAAGAACCTTAGTTGTCGCTGATAAAGGTAGCTATTGCAGTTATCTTGAAGGGTGTACAGCGCCTCAAAGAGACGAAAATCAGCTGCACGCTGCAGTTGTCGAACTCATTGCCCTAGATGATGCAGAAATAAAATATTCAACTGTTCAAAATTGGTACCCAGGTGATGATAAAGGCGTAGGTGGCGTATTCAATTTTGTAACAAAACGTGGCCTCTGTGAGAGAAATGCAAAAATATCTTGGACGCAAGTCGAAACTGGGTCCGCAGTTACCTGGAAATACCCGTCATGCATTTTGAAAGGTGATAACTCAATTGGTGAATTTTATTCAGTAGCTGTTACGAATAACTTCCAACAAGCAGATACCGGTACTAAAATGCTTCATATCGGCAAGAATACTCGAAGTACAATCATTTCTAAAGGAATTAGTGCAGGCAAAAGTCAAAACTCATATCGAGGATTGGTTAAAATTGGTAAAGATGCTCAAAACGCGAGGAATTTTTCGCAGTGCGACTCCTTATTGATGTCTGATCGCTGCGGCGCACATACATTTCCCTATATAGAGTGTGACAATCCATCGGCAAAAGTTGAACACGAAGCAACTACCTCGAAAATAGGGGAAGATCAAATTTTTTATTGTTTACAACGAGGCATAGACGAAGAAAAAGCCATCGGCCTGATTGTAAATGGTTATGCAAAAGAAGTTTTAAATAAACTTCCAATGGAATTCGCTGTTGAAGCGCAAAAACTATTGGAAATATCATTGGAGGGATCTGTAGGATAAGAAAACATGTTAAAAATAAACAATTTACACGCCTCGATAGAGGGAAAAAAGATACTAAACGGAATTACTCTTGAAGTAAACGCCGGTGAAATTCATGCAATTATGGGGCCTAACGGTTCTGGAAAATCCACTCTGGCATCGGTAATCGCGGGGAAAGAAGAATATGAAATTGAAAGTGGAGAAATCCTTTTTAACGATGAGCAACTTGCTGATCTAAAACCAGAAGAAAGAGCACGAGAGGGTGTTTTTCTTGCTTTTCAATATCCCGTTGAAATTCCTGGTGTGAGTAATATCAATTTTCTTCGTACTGCCTTAAACGAAAAAAGGGCACACCAAGGACTTGAACCAATGGCAGCTAAAGAATTTTTAACCTTGGTTAAAGAAAAGGCTGCGCTTGTTCAATTAGACGACAAATTAAAGAATCGATCTGTCAATGAAGGATTCTCAGGGGGCGAGAAAAAACGAAATGAAATCTTCCAAATGGCCATGCTCAATCCAAAGCTAGCTGTACTTGACGAAACTGATTCTGGGCTAGATATTGATGCACTGAGAATCGTTGCTCATGGTGTAAACACATTGAAATCCGCAGAAAACGCCACTATTGTAGTCACTCATTATCAACGACTGCTGGATTACATCGTCCCAGACTTTGTCCACGTTTTATACAATGGTAAAATTGTTAAAACAGGTGGTAAAGAGCTTGCTTTAGAGCTTGAGGAAAAGGGCTACGATTGGATTAAACAAGAATTAGGAGAGGAAATAAAAGTATAAAATGGAAGAAGCTGTAACTAAAAAAAATCGGTTCTTATCCAATCTAACCGCAGGAAATTCAGTCCACTCAGATGCTGCGCTCAAAGAACTCGAACACTTGGAGTTTCCGAATAGAAAAACCGAAGACTGGAGGTACACTCGTGTCGCTTCACTTATTAATAAACACCTTCGAGAAAGCGCCGTATTACCGGAAACAGAAAATTTTAATATCCCTCAATTACAATCATATAAAATTGTTTTTTCTAATGGGAACCTGATCAGAAATGATGTAGCTAATAATAACCGTGTCACCATAAAGAACCTAGAGACCTCAGATCTTCTTTTGAATAGTCAAGCAAGCCTAGATGAAATCTTCACCACTATCAATACTGCTTTTACGCATGGTGGAGTATACATTCACCTTGATAAAAACACGATACTAGACAAACCCATTGAAATTATTCACCTAATAGATGGGCAAAATACTTTTGCCCAAATTCGAAAACTAATCGTTTTGGAACAAGGTGCTGAAGCACAAATAGTAGAAGGGTATTATGCGTCTGAAAAGGGATTGTCATTCACAAATGCGGTCTCAGAAATCATTGTGAAAAATAATGCTAAACTCCATGTAGATAAAGTTCAATATGAATCTGAAGAGCATTGGCATATAAATTCGGAATACGTTTATCAAGAAAGCAATTCGAATTTTACAATTAACACCATTACTCTTAATGGAGGAACAGTAAGAAATGGCTTAAATATTTCAGTTGACGGCAATAACTGCGAAACGAATCTCAATGGGCTTTATTTATTAAAGGGCAATCAACATGTAGACAATCACACAAAAGTGGATCACAAACAGCCACATTGTACCTCTTCTGAGCTTTATAAAGGAATGATTGATGATCAAGCGACTGGTGTTTTTAACGGTAAAGTTTTCGTAAGGGAAGACGCACAAAAGATTGAAGCATTTCAACAAAACAGCAACATCTTATTGTCACAAAATGCCAGTATGAATGCAAAACCAGAACTGGAAATTTATGCTGATGATGTAAAATGCAGTCATGGCTCAACAACCGGACAATTTGATGATGAGGCCTTGTTCTATTTAAAATCTCGAGGGATCAGTGAGAAAAATGCACACGCATTAATGGCTGCTGGTTTTGCAGAAGATGTTTTAGTCAATGTTACCAATGAGTTTGTGAAGCTGCACATTAACGAATTACTCAAAGAGAGGTTTGATTGGGAATTCTAGCCATGGAAGTAACTCAAATACGTACTGATTTTCCGTTACTTTCTAGAAAAGTACATGGGAAACCACTTGTTTATTTAGATAATGGTGCGACGACTCAAAAGCCGCAAATCGTAATTGATGCCATTACCGATTACTACACAGAATACAATAGTAATATTCATCGCGGTGTGCATCACCTAAGCCAGTTAGCTACGGAAAAATATGAAGGAGCCCGTAAAACTATACAGCAATTTATTGGTGCACAATTTTCTCATGAAATTATTTTCTCTCCTGGAACAACAAGCAGCATCAATTTAGTTGCTTCATCATGGGGCAGAGCTAATGTTTCTGCGGATGATGAGGTATTGATCTCCGCCATGGAGCACCACAGTAATATCGTCCCTTGGCAAATGTTATGTGAGGAAAAAGGGGCGAAGCTTAAAGTAATTCCCATGAATGATAATGGGGAGTTAATAATGGAACAATTTGAATCCTTGCTCTCCAGCAAAACTAAAATTGTTGCTATTAACCACATATCCAACACATTAGGAACAATTAACCCCATTGAGGAAATCATTGCGATGGCACATGATAAAGGGTCCTTAGTTCTTATTGACGGCGCCCAAAGTATTGCTCATATGCCCATAGATGTCGTAAGTTTAAATGCCGACTTTTATGTCTTTTCTGGGCATAAATTATTTGGTCCAACCGGAGTAGGAATTCTTTATGGCAAAGAAGCTATTCTGAACGAAATGCCCCCCTATCAAGGAGGTGGAGATATGATCAAGTCTGTTAGTTTTGAAAAAACTACCTACAACGAACTGCCGCATAAATTCGAGGCAGGAACACCCAATATTGTTGGCGGAATTGGACTTGGAAAAGCAATAGAATACATCAATGAAATAGGATTTGATTTCATTATTGAACAAGAAAGCCAATTAAAAAATGCAGCCACCAACATGCTAGAGTCCATTGAAGGTGTCAAAATTATTGGGCAAGCACAACAGAAAGCATCGGTCATTTCTTTTACCATAAACGGATTCCACCCGCTTGATGTAGGAACCATCCTTGATCAGCTGGGAATTTCTATTCGCACCGGGCATCATTGCACTCAACCCATTATGGACTTTTACAATATCCCAGGAACCATCAGAGCATCTTTTGCTTTTTACAATACCCTGGAAGATATTGAAAAGTTAAGAGCAGGTATTTTAACAGCAAAAACAATGTTAAGCTAATGACTATTGAAGATATAGAACGTGAAATAGTTGATGAGTTTGACTTGTTCGAAAGTTGGCTCGAGAAATACGAATACCTCATTGAATTGGGAAAAGACCTGCCACTTATAGAAAGTTCGGAACAAACAGATGAAAACTTAATCGCAGGATGTCAGTCAAGGGTTTGGCTTCACGCAAAACTGGCGGAAGGATTGCTTGTCTTTACCGCTAATTCTGACGCAATAATTACGAAAGGAATCATTTCGTTGTTAATAAGAGTTCTTTCTAATCAAAATGCGGCAGATGTATTGGGTGCCGAATTGAAATTCATTAATGAAATAGGTTTGACGGAACATTTATCACCTACACGATCCAATGGATTAGTAAGCATGGTTAAACAAATGAAGAATTATGCTTATACATTTTCCAACACGAAATAAAATGGACAAGAAAGACCTAGAAAATACAGTAATTGCGGTACTTAAAAGTGTTTATGACCCAGAAATACCGGTCGACATTTTTGAACTTGGCCTAATTTATGAAGTCAAAATTGACGACGATTTTAATGTGAAAATTGACATGACACTCACCTCGCCTAACTGTCCAGTTGCAGACTCTTTGCCCAAAGAAGTTGAAGACAAAGTACGAGGCATAGAAGATGTTAAAACCGCAAAAGTAGAGATCGTTTTTGATCCACCTTGGGACAAAGAAATGATGAGTGAGGAGGCGCAACTTGAATTGGGACTTTTATAATGGATGAAGGAATTGTAAATAAAGTAGCACAAAGCGGTCTTATTCAATTTGACTTGTCAAAACATTGGCCTGATATCTCTTCAATTGAGTACGACATTGCGGCTGATCTTTGGCAAGGCATCGCCCTTAAGGAAAAGACATTTCGTGAAAAATTGAAAGAAACAGATTGGCAAATATACCAAGGTAAATATGTTGCTTTGAATTGCTCAATTGAGGCCATTATTCCAACCTGGGCTTTCATGCTAATTGCTAACTACCTTATTCCGGTTGCTGAAAAAATAACCTTTGGCACCATGAGAGAGCTCAATAATGCCGTTATAGCTGAAGTAATTAATCAATTAGACCTTGAGCCTTATCGTGACGGGCGCATAATAATTAAAGGATGTTCAAATCTGGATATAGACGATTCTGCTTATGTCTTGCTTATGTCAAAGCTTCAACCTGTTGCAAAATCAATCATGTTTGGAGAACCTTGCTCTACGGTGCCCTTATTTAAGCGAAAATAAAACTGCTTTAGCTCATCTCAAGTTGGAATAGCAAGTATAAAAACGAGTTCTTCCAGATTTTAATAGGCCCTTATGTTTTTCCCCTCCATGTAATTAATAAATGATTTATTAACTACTTTGTTACCTCCTGGCGTTGGATAATTGCCTGTGAAATACCAGTCTCCAGTGTGGTTAGGACAAGCCTGGTGAAGCTCTTCAATAGATAAATAAATTATTTTGAGTTCACTTTCTAAGTCTGGCGGTGTAAGTAATTCAGAAATCTTATTGGAAATTTCATCCGCTGAGAATTTCGAATAAATTTCCTTGACGTAATTTTTAATCTGCTCTTTCGGTAGATGCTCCTGTGCTTTACATTTATCATATACCTCATCCAATACATTCATTAACTTACGTTCTTTCAAAAGTGCTACTGCCGCCTCGAAAGCAATGAAATCTCCCATCTTTGCCATGTCTATTCCATAGCAATCTGGATACCTGATTTGAGGTGCAGAAGATGCAATAACGATTTTTTTCGGCCCCAAACGATCCAATATCCTTACAACGCTTTGCTTAAGGGTTGTCCCGCGAACAATAGAATCGTCAATTACAATTACATTGTCTTGACCCCTTCTAACTGTGCCGTACGTAATGTCATAAATGTGCGCCACCATGTCATCTCGACTATCATCTTGCGTAATGAAAGTCCTTAGCTTGGCATCTTTAATCAATAATTTTTCGATTCTAGCGCGCATTTGTAAGACACCTTCAATTTCTCCATCAGTCGGCGAATTCCCTAAAGCTAATATTTTCCTTTTCTTTATTGCGTTTAAGTGTTCTTCCGCTCTTTTAATCATTCCATAAAAAGCTGTTTCCGCTGTATTCGGAATAAAAGAAAAAACAGAATTCTCCAAATCAAAATCAACTTCCTTTAAAGCCGAATCACAAACTAAATTACCCAGCTTCATTCTTTCTTGGTAAATGTCTTTGTCGCTCCCTCTCGAGAAATAAATACGCTCAAAAGAACAGGCTTTCTTTTCTAATGGTTCCCTTACTTGTCTTTCTGATACTGTACCGTCTTTCTTAATGATTAGCGCATGTCCTGGTGCTAACTCGTTAATTTGCTCCCATTGTAAATTAAATGCCGTTTGAATAACTGGCCTTTCACTTGTAACAACTGCAATTTCATCATCTTCATACCAAAATGCTGGACGGATTCCACTCGGGTCTCTCAAAACAAAAGCATCTCCATGGCCCACTAATCCCGCCATTGCATAGCCGCCATCCCAGTCTACAGCAGAGCGTTCTAAAATGCGCTGAATATCTAGTTCTTTCGAAATTAAATCTGAAATCTCTTGATAAGACTTTCCTTCTTGTTTGAATTTTTTGAAGAGCTCTTCATTTTCTTCATCTAAAAAATGCCCAATTTTTTCTAAAACAGTTACGGTATCCGACTTTTCTTTTGGATGCTGACCGATCTCGACCAGTAAATTGAACAATTCATCAACATTGGTTAAATTGAAATTTCCGGCAACAACCAAATTCTTAGTCCTCCAATTATTTAACCTCAAAAAGGGATGACAACTTTCGATAGAATTCTTGCCATAAGTACCGTACCGTAGATGACCCAAAAACAACTCTCCACTAAATGCCTCATTAGCGCGTAAATAATCACAGTCTTTTAATAACGCTGGAGAAGTTTTCTCCAAATTTTTAAACCTTGAGTTAATGTGATCAAATACTTCTTGAATGGGCTTTGAACCTATAGAACGTTGCCGGCTAATGTATCTTTTACCTGGCTCTACATTAAGCTTGATATTGGCCACTCCTGCACCATCTTGCCCTCGATTATGCTGTTTTTCCATTAGCAGGTACAGCTTATTTATACCATATAAAGCAGTTCCATATTTATCTCGATAATATTCTAATGGTTTTTTTAATCTTAAGAGCGCAATCCCACACTCATGCTTAATAGCATCACTCATGTTACAAAATTACTTTAATTTCTCTGTTTAACCCAACATTTTTACCAACAGGTAAAATCAAATAGGTTGTATGTAAGCCTCCCTAAGAAATTAATCCGTCCCCGCTTTTAACCGTCAGTTTGAAGAGAGCATTTAAATAAAATTCCTTGCACAATTATTGCTATTATTTGACTTAATGACAACTATTTATCTATTTTCTCGTCTAAAGTTTACTTTTACACTTAGCACTTAAGAACGTTTGCTCTACTTTTATGCGACTATTGTCTATCACCATACTGTTATTAGCCCTTCCTTTAACTAACTGGGCACATGGTGACATTAAGTTTCCTTTTGTTGAAAACAAAGGACAATGGGATAATCGAATTTCATTCAATGTTACCCTTCCTAGTGGAAATTTATTTCTTGAAAAAAGAGGATTTACATACCACTTAATGGATCGCTCTTACATTAAGAGTCTGCACACTTTAAATCCCAAAATAATTCCTGACTCTGTTCAATCACATGGTCTATTTGTTGAGTTTCAAGAAGCGAATGAAGCCGTAGAGTTCATTAAGCACAATGAATCTGCACATTATTATAATTACTTAATTGGTCCTCAATCAAAACATGTCAAAAATGTTCGAGGATATCAAAAGGTTACTTATAAGGAGCTATATGACGGCATCGACTTAGCCGTCTATTTAACACCTTATGACTATTTAAAATATGACTATATTCTTGCTCCAGGTGCAGACCCCAAACTCATCAAAGCCAAGTATTCTGGTGCCAATTCAATCTATTTAAAAAACGGCCACCTCATTATTGAAACTTCAGTAACTGAAATTGTAGAACAATCCCCCATTGCCTATCAATATATCGATGGAAAAAAAATAGATGTCCCCTGTCGGTTTCATCTCCAGAAAAATGTGCTGAGCTATGAATTTCCTAAAGGATATGATCAATCAGTGGAATTGGTTATTGACCCGCTGCTAATTTTCTCCTCATTTACTGGCTCAAGTGCAGATAATTTTGGATTCACAGCAACGTATGATGATGCAGAAAATACATATGTAGGCGGCATTGTTTTCAGTACTGGCGCTTATCCTACTACTTCTGGTGCATTTCAGACAGCATTCAATGGCAGTGTTGCGGGAAGTACAGACATCGGAATTAGTAAATTTAATCCTGACGGTAATAATTTAATTTATTCCACCTATATCGGTGGAGCAATTGGAAGTGACGCTCCGCATTCCTTAGTTACTAATAGTAATCATGACCTTTTCATTCTAGGAACAACTACGTCAAGTGATTTTCCTACAAGCACGGGATGTTTCCAGCCTGTTTTTGGTGGAGGCACAGCAGCAACCCCCGCAAGCTCTGGCATGAATTACGCTAATGGTTCTGATATTATTGTGTCTCGATTGAGCTCAGATGGAACTACATTAATTGCTGGTACTTTTATTGGAGGAAGCAGTAACGACGGTTTAAATGAAGCAGCTAACCTCGCATTCAATTACGGTGACCCTTTCCGAGGAGAAATAATTCTCAACGCTAGTGAAAAGCCTATCGTAACCACAACTACAAGCTCAGCTGACTTCCCTATTACCTCAGGAGCACCTCAAGCCACTTATGGTGGTGGTTCTTCAGATGGATGTGCATTTCGTTTAAATGCGACATTAAATACGCTTGAATGGTCAACCTTTATTGGTGGGTCGAACGAAGATTCTGGGTATGGAATTCAACTGAATTCAGCTGGCGACATGTACATTACCGGAGGTACTGCAAGCCCCGATTTAAATATAGCTGCAAGTGCACACCACCCTGCTCATGCTGGAGGAATTGATGGTTACCTAGTTCGATATGATGCTGCAGGAACCACTTTATTTTCTAGCACCTTTATTGGAACACCTGCCTACGATCAAACTTATTTCGTACAGGTCGACATGAACGATGACATCTATGTAATTGGCCAAACTGAAGGCTCCTATCCCGTATCTCCAGCCTGCTATAATAATCCTAACTCGGGACAATTCATTCAGAAATACACGGCTAATTTAACAACCTCAATTTGGAGTACCGTCATTGGCACAGGGTCTGGTCAAGTTGATTTTTCACCTTCTGCATTTTTAGTGAATGATTGTGGCCTGATTTACATCTCTGG
>CAJQPO010000127.1 GCA_905480225.1 uncultured Flavobacteriales bacterium
GACAAATGAAAATGTATAACGATCAATCCTTAAACCCTGTGCTCTATAGAAATCAAGAATAATATGCGTCTCCTGGTTATTCGATTATCAGCTATGGGCGATGTGGCGCTTACCGCTCCCGTAGTGCATTCTTTGCTCGAAAAAAACCCTTTGTTATCTGTTACTGTTCTTACCAACGCCTTTTACACGCCCTTTTTTAATACCTGCGATCGTCTTCATGTCTACCCTGCAGATTTAAAAGGTAAACACAAAGGAATCTCAGGCATTCGGAAGCTTTCCAGAGAATTAAAGCAGTATGAATTTGACGCTGTCATTGACCTCCATGATGTATTAAGAACAAAGATTCTCCGGTCATTTTTTAAATTGAGCAGCACAAAAGTGCTTTGTTTTAACAAAGGCCGTTCCGCAAAAAAAGCCCTACTGTCAAACAAACGAGCATTTCAAAAATTACCCCATACCACAGAAAGGTATTTCGAAATTTTTAAACAGCTCGGCATCCAAACTGGGTTTTCCAGTAACCCTTGGACAAAAACAAGTCAATCAGAAGTATTATCCAATTTTAAAAAAACACATGAATTAAACACGCATACTTCATTAATTGGAATTGCACCGTTTGCCATGCACGAGTCTAAGGTGTGGGGTCAAGAAAAAATTGAAAACTTAATTCGACAAATTCAAAAAGAAATTGGAAGTACAGTTCTCTTATTTGGCGGAGCCGATGAAATTCCAGCACTGAACGCGATAATTAAAAACAATACTTCAATCATCTTAGTCGCTGGAAAATTAGGCTTAGCATCAGAGCTGAAACTAATGACCGAATTAGACGTAATGGTGTCCATGGATTCTTCAAATATGCATCTGATGTGCATTCTGGGAAAAAAAGTAGTTTCAATTTGGGGGGGAACACATCATTATCTTGGATTTGGACCAATAGGAAATGAAAACCTAATCGTTGAAATACCAAGAAAAGAAATGCCTTGTAGACCCAGCACTATTTATGGCAAAACAAAAAACGAAAAACAACTAATTTGTGCCAAGTCCGCCATGAGTCGGATTACAGTAGAAATGGTCTTTGCCAAAATTAAACAATCAGTCTCATGAGGTTTTGGACGCGCATTTTCGGTCTTATTATCGCTCTATCCATAATCAGTAGCTGCCAGAATGAAGAATCAGCGAATGAAGCAGTTCAAGAAAATATAGCCGTAAAATCTTCTTTGAATTCATTCTTTGATGAAAAATTTACCAATAAATCGTGGGGAGGAAATCCCGTCGACGCACCTCTTTTTTCAGTGAGCACGCATTTAGAAGCAACCTATTCAAATAGTCATAATTCAATTTGGTTTAATGATAGTGGCCTGTCTAAAAATGGTGAAGATTTAATTTATGTTTTAAGAAATATTGAAGGGTACGGTCTTGATTCGACACTATTTGAAAGAATCACAATCAAAAATTTATTAGCAAATGCTAACTCTAATGAAAAAAAGTTCCATCTCGAATTAAAATTAACTCGTGCATATTACCGATTAGCGACCTATTTGAACAGGGGATACTTGTCGAAGGATAATTATGAATCCATTTTTGAAATTGATAGTCTGGAAATTGACTTGACTCGGCATTTATGTAATGCAGCAGAAAACAATACGATTTTAGAGAGTTTGCACCAGTTAGAGCCGCAGCTTCCGGAATACAAATACCTTAGGAAAGCACTTGTACATTTTACCAAGTCGTATCCTATCACTAATAAATCTGCTCGAATTTGCACCTTCAGAACAGATTCCAGTAAATGCATTAACGGGTCCGCAAAGGCTTTGGTAGATTTTGGTTATTTAGACAGTAGCTCAATTACTAATGACTCATTGATAATTTGTGCTATTAAATTATTTCAAAAACACAATGGACTCAATCAAGATGGTAAACCAGGCACCAATACAGTAAAAGCTTTTTTAATAAGTAATCAAGAGAGATACCTAGCAGCACAAGCCACTTTAACCAAACTGCGGTGGCAGGAAGACCAGCAAAGATCTTCCTATATCTACGTCAATATTCCATCTTACACAATGAAAGTTGCGGATAGCGGTCAATATGTCATTCAGAATAAAACCGTCGTAGGTAATACCTGGACAAAAACACCAGTATTTAAAGCTGAACTAGAGTATTTTGTAATGAATCCTGTATGGAATGTACCGTACAGCATTAGTTCCAAAGAAATTTTAAAAAAAGTTAAAAAAGACAGCACGTACTTGGCTCGAAACGGTTACGTGGTGTCTCAAAAAGGTAAGCAGCTAAATAGTAATTCCATTGATTGGCAAAGTATAACACCTAAAAATTTCAATTACCAAATTTCCCAGAATGCTGGACGTGGCAATGCCTTAGGTAAAATAAAATTCATCTTTCCAAATACCAATTTTGTTTACATGCACGATACACCATCCAAACATTTTTTCGCCAAGGACATACGGGCATTTAGTCACGGTTGCATCCGTTTACAACATCCCGTAGAACTGGCTAAATATCTGGCTGAAAAACAAGAATTAAGTGTTCAAAAAGACAGTATTCAAAGTAAAATTGACACTAAAAAAAATCAAATGGTTTTATTGCAAGAAAAAATCCCTGTATACATTGAATACCATTTAGCAGGGACTGACGTGAACGGAGAAATTGAATTTTATCGAAATATTTACAAGAAAGACTTACAGCTTCTTGCTGCACTGAACAAGAATCCAAATGGTTGAGTCATTATGAATTATAGTACTCAAGAAAATTGTTAAGCCCTTGCTGGCTCGTTAAAATTTTTGAATTTCTATGGTAATACTTGTTTGGATGATAAATGTAAAAACAAGAACCGTCTCTTAAGAATTGAGTTAATTCTTTATAGTGTTTAGCTGGAACTGCAGGACAACCAAAGCTTCTTCCTAAAACACCATTATTCATTTTTAAAAAGTCTTCCGTCGCGTAATCCGCTCTGTGTACCACAACACCTCTATTATAGGCATTACTATTGAAATTTCTTTCGATGCCATAAAGCTTAATACTTTCCGCATGTTTTCCCCTGTAAACCCTACCCGTTATGTAAAAGCCTAAACTACTTTTGTGCGAATCATGCTCATTCGAAAATGCAGTGGCATCTAAATCTCCTGAGTTCATTCCATGGGCTACAAGTGATCGATGTACCACTTTATTTTCTTCTAAATCAATCACAAATAATCGCTCTAGATTAGAGGGGAGCGAAAAGTCTACAATTGTTAGATACCTTTTCTTTTTTAATTTCGAATTCTTTCGCAAGTAGTGGTAACCTTTCAAACCATTTTCCAGGGCTGCGAAACTGATATTTTCCTCTTTAACACAATCGTAAAAAGACTCTACAAAACTGTGGAAAGCATCCCTCGCATTTAAGGCTGGACCTTCTACAACAACTGCTGATGAATTCATCAGCCAAAGTCCTATCAACAGCAATATTTTTACTTTTACAGAAATCATAACGATTGTGCGGCTAATATAATTAAACTTTAAAATTATCTCTTGAATTTAACAGATACACATAGCCATCTTTATGCTAAAGAGTTTAAAGACGACATACATGAGTCAATTAAGCGATGTTTAGATGTTGGTGTTAACCGAATCTTTTTGCCCAATATTGATTTGGAATCGATTGAACCCATGTTAGCACTGCAACAAGCATATCCATCCAATTGTTTCGCTATGATGGGCTTACATCCTTGCTCTGTAACGGAAAAATACGACGAAGATCTGGTAACGATTAAAGATTGGTTAACCCAACATGACTTTGCTGCTATTGGCGAAATTGGTATTGATCTGTATTGGGATAGCTCTTTATTAAAAGAACAACAAAACGCTTTCATCCAACAAATTGAATGGGCCAAGGAACTCAAGAAGCCTATAATAATTCATGCTCGAAATTCATTTAACGAAATATTCGAAATACTTGATGATTTGAATGACGAACACCTTTCCGGAATTTTTCATTGTTTTTCGGGCGATTTAAAACAAGCAACTAGGGCAATCAATTATGGAAATTTCTGGTTAGGAATTGGCGGCGTGCTTACCTTTAAGAACGCAGGTTTGGACCAAGTAATAAAGAACATTGAATTATCGCGACTTGTTTTAGAGACCGATTCTCCCTATTTGGCTCCTGCCCCATTCCGAGGTAAAAGAAATGAATCTTCGTACCTTACATTGATTGCCACGAAACTAGCTGAAGTAAAAAATGTAAGTTTGGAGGAAATTGCTCTAGTAACAACGGCAAATAGTAAGGAAATTTTTGGACGGTAATACATGAATGGAAAATCAGTACTGATAATTTATACAGGGGGAACAATCGGGATGATGAAAGATCCTGAAACCGATTTATTAAAACCTTTTGACTTCGAACAGATAACCAATCAAGTTCCTGAATTGAATCGCTTTGCATATAAAATTGATTCTACCTCTTTTAATAAACCGATTGATTCATCCAATATGGGACCGTCCAAATGGATTGAACTCGCCAATATTATCAATGACAATTATGATGATTACAACGGCTTCGTTATTCTTCATGGTTCGGATACCATGGCTTTTACCGCATCGGCGCTAAGTTTTATGCTTCAAGACCTTTCGAAACCAATCGTTTTAACCGGAAGCCAGCTGCCTATTGGAACAATTAGAACAGATGGCAAAGAAAACCTGATTACGGCTATCGAAATTGCTGGAGCGAGCAACAACGGTTATCCCATTGTGTCTGAAGTAAGCATCTATTTTGAATATCAGCTATACCGAGGAAATCGTACCACAAAAACCAGCACAGAGCATTTTCATGCTTTCGAATCCTACAACTATCCAAAACTTGCTCAGGCAGGTGTCGAAATAAAATACAACTACAAATACCTAAGAAGTGTAAAGTCTATTTATGAAAAACCACTTCAAGTAAGTACAACACTCAATCCGAATATTGGTGTCTTGAAGTTATTTCCTGGAATTAATCGACTTCAAATCATACATTTTTTTAATACTCCTGAATTGGTTGCTGTTGTGATTGAGACTTTTGGTTCTGGAAATGCGCCATCTGATAAATGGTTCCGAGACGCACTGCAAAATGGGATAGATGCCGGATTAATAATTACCAATGTAAGCCAATGTCAAACGGGTTCTGTTTATCAAGGCAAATATGAAACCTCTTGTATCTTTGATGAACTTGGAGTTTTATCCGGAAACGATTTAACGACGGAAGCAGCGGTAACAAAGCTGATGTTTTTATTTGGAAAATACGATGACGTTAAAACGATAAAACAAAAGTTTTCTGAACCTATTTGTGGAGAATTGACCCTTTAAGCACCTTGTAAAAAGACGATCGTATCTGGTATGTGAGTGGCAAAAAATGCATAAAGATTTCTTTTCTCATGTTATTGCTTTGAATTGTATTGAGGAGTAAATGAAATTTTTGTATTTTGGCACCCCAAAAGTGAGTTACTTTAACTATTCCGGAGAGGTGCCAGAGTGGTTGAACGGGCTACCCTGGAAAGGTAGTGTACTCGTAAGGGTACCGAGGGTTCGAATCCCTCTCTCTCCGCAAGAAGAACTGAAATGTTCAATAGTTCTAAAGGAAAGGCACTTTTGGATGAATAAAAGGAAGCAATAAAAAAGATTAAAAAACAGTTTTAAACTAAATTAAACACTACAATTTGAAAATCATGAGAAAGTTATTCGCCTTATTTGCTATGATTAGTTTGCTTGCAGCAGGAACTACTAGTACGACATACGCACAAGACTCGGCTGAAGAAGTAAGTCAAACAGATGAATCAGCAACACAAGATAAAGCAGAGATTACTCAAACCCTAAAAGAGAAGTTCATTGAAGGTGGGCCTTTTTTCATGTCTTTTGTATTAATTGCACTGATTTTAGGATTGGCCTTGTGTATTGAAAGAATCATTTTTCTCAATTTATCTACGCAAAACACACATAAATTACTATCAGACATAGAGTCGTCATTGGCTTCAGGCGGAATTGATGAAGCTAAAGAGCTTTGCAGAAATACCAAAGGACCCGTAGCTGGAATTTTCTATCAAGGATTGGATAGAGCTTCTGATGGTGAAAACCTAGATGCCGTAGAAAAATCAGTTATTGCATATGGTGGAATTCAAGCTGGAATCCTTGAAAAAGGACTGCCGTGGATTCAATTGTTTATTGCGCTTGCACCAATGCTTGGTTTCCTTGGAACTGTTATTGGTATGATTGACGCTTTCGATTCAATTCAAGCTGCAGGAAAGGTAGATGCAGTAACAGTAGCTGGAGGTATTAAGACGGCGCTTATCACAACCGTTTCTGGTCTTGTAGTTGCCATTATTCTTCAAGTATTTTACAACTACATCGTATCAAAAATTGACAGCTTAATTAATGGAATGGAAGATGCTTCTATTTCGTTTATTGACTTGTTGATTAAACATAACGTATCTAAAGGATAAAAGGAGTCTTCTAATGGAAAACAAGGCTATAAAAAGAATACTAACCGGACTAACGGTTGTTTTAATGGCAATCGGAGTTATTGTCTCGGCCATATCAATTAAACATGGTGATATTCCTGGTGATAGGGAAACCAAACAATTGGGTATTATTGCTTATAACGCTGAGGCAACAGAATGCCAATGTAACCCAGAAAAGTCTGTAGATGACTTTGAAAAGGAAGAGTTAGACAGAGTAATGGGCAACATAATAGGAGCAACATCTACTTCAGTAGGTTGGGCATTGATTTTAACGTGCTTAACTGTTGCTATTTGGGTCATTTTCATTATCCTCGGATTTGTAAAAAATCCTAAAGGAATTGTGAAAATCGCAGTTACATTTGGCGGGTTTATCCTTCTCTTGGTGATCATCTATTTTACAACTGCTGCTGAACAAATACCCGAATCATTGTCTGAAGCATTAACTAGAAATAGTGTGCAACACGATATTGGTGGATATAATCTGGCAAGCTGGGGAATCGCAACTTCAATTGTTTTAATTGTTTTAGCAGTTCTGTCCTGGATTGGTGGTGGAATTTACAGCATGGTAAAAAAATAAAGTACAGATGGCGAAAAGAGATATACCTGAAATTAATGCTGGCTCAATGGCTGACATTGCTTTCTTGCTGCTAATCTTCTGGCTCGTAACAACTACTATGGACAGAGATATGGGTCTGAGATTGACGCTACCTCAGGAAATGCCACCATGTGAAGACTGTCCAGAGGTTAGAGACAGAAATGTGCTGAAAATCGCTGTTAACGGAAACGATGCCATTCAAATAGAAGAGAAAAGAGCTGAAATAGAAGATGTTGCTCAGTGGGTTGATGACTTCTACAATAGCGACGATTCAGATATGCCAGAAAGACATTTGGTGGACGCACAAAGCATATCAGATACCATGGAGCGTTTGTCTGTATATATTGAACAAGCCAAATTAATTCCAGATTTAAAATTACAAGTTGCAACTCTTGATAAGTGGGAGAAAGCACAAAAAGAATGGGAGGGTAAAAAAAATTGTTTTGATCTAACAGAAGAACCGTTTCAGTGTATTTCTAAACGTGCCATCATTCGGTATGAATCCAACAACGGAACTACTTTCGAAACTTACTTTGATGTACTGGATCAGATAAAGGGTGTTTTGAAACGTCTTAGAAATGATTTCTCTATGAGTAGTTTTGGGATGACTTATGATGAAATGAGTAAACTCGAAGAAAATGGAGACATTACATTACGACCTAAAATTAAAGCTGTTCGTGTGAGATACCCCTTGCGTTTACTTGAACCTGATGCAAGAAACATATAAAGCGGAATTATGTCAAGAATAAAGAAAAAATCAGGCAAAGGACAACCAGGTATTTCAACGGCCTCGCTACCAGATATCGTATTTATGTTACTGTTCTTTTTTATGGCTGTCGCCGTTATGAAAACAACAGATCCACTCGTTGATTATACCAAGCCTACGGGTGAGGCTATTTACAGGTTTGAAGATGTATCCGTACTAGCCAATATTAGAGTGGGTAAAGAAATTGGTTCTAAATCTGGCGCTACAAGGATTCAATTGAATGACGCTATAAAATCTATAGAAGACATTGCAGATTTTATTCTATCAAAAAGATCATCCGTTGCAGCAGTTGACGTTAAGAATATCGTTGCGTACCTCGATATTGATGTCAAAACGAAAATGGCCATTATTAATAAAATCAAAGAACGTTTACAGGCAGTCGAGCAATTTGAAGTAGCCTATTCGGCCAACGAATCTGATTAATTATTGAAAAATCATTAGTAATGTGCTATTCTTGAAAGAATTAGCACATTTTTTTGTCCAAAAAACTTGTGTTTAATCTCGAAATAATGAGCCAATCATCATTGGCCAACGTTCTTTGTTTATCGAACGTCTTAAGAACAAGATAAACAACGCTATAGAAAGTAAGCCTAAAGTCGTCCATAAAACTGCATTGCTAAAAGCACTATCATTAAAAAAATGTGCAAGACCAGAATTCCTGCCGTATGCTTCCAATAAAATGAATACTCCATTATTTAAAAAGTGTAAAGCAATTGGAGCGAGAATAGAACCGGTATAGACATACAAGTATCCCAACAAAATACCCATGAAGGAAATCGATAATATATGTTCAAATTCAAAATGGATTACTGAAAACAATATCGCTGAAAATAAAACCCCTAAATGCAAATTCTTTGTGCCTTGATAAGAAACTCGAAGCACTACACCACGAAAAAACAACTCCTCACCAATAGCAGGTAGCAAGGCCATCGTAAATAAATTCAACAACACAATAGAAAAATCTGTAGTATTTAATAATGCCGACTTTAGCTGGCTTGATTCATCCTGGATTCCGCTAAAATTAACACCAACGATAACTTCATTAATTACAGACAATAACTGCACAACAGGAATTGCTACAATAAAACAAACTAAAATTACCCAGGTATACTTCCATTTTAATGGTGATTTTAAATGAAAATAAGTCGATAGGTTATTAGAGCTAAACCAGGCTAACAATAACGCACCAAAAAGAAACCCACCCACATTAGCAAACACACTGGCTATGCGATATGCTGAATTACTTCCTGGAACACTAAAATCTATGGGGCCATCTTCAGAATATGGCCGGATTCCCGTTATCCATTCGGCGAATTCGTTTCCTAAGTTACCGAACATAATGAGCATAAAAAAGCAAACTACTATGACTAGAAAGAACTTTAAACCCGCAGAAAATGTTTGAAAAATTGGTTTCCTCACGATTTAATACTTTTGCATTGAATTACGCAGTAATTTACTGCCATTTATTTTAAAGAGCTGGTAAAGATAGGAAATATTGAGGTCGGGGAATTCCCACTTTTACTTGCGCCCATGGAGGACGTCAGTGACCCCCCATTTAGGGCGCTTTGTAAAAAACATGGAGCAGATGTGATGTACACCGAATTCATCTCGTCAGAAGGATTAATTAGAAATGCGCTAAAAAGCAGTAAAAAACTAGATATTTTTGAAGACGAACGTCCGGTAGGAATTCAAATATTTGGTTCAGATATCGAATCCATGAAAAAAGCTACGGCCCTTGCTGCAGCCGCAAATCCCGACATTATTGATATCAATTATGGTTGTCCGGTTAAAAAAGTAGCTTGCAAAGGCGCAGGCGCTGGAATATTACAGGATATTCCAAAAATGGTTAAGATGACCGCTGAAATTGTAAAAGCGACAAATTTACCGGTAACCGTTAAAACTAGACTCGGATGGGATAGTAATTCTTTATTTATCGAAGAGGTAGCTGAAAAACTACAAGATGTTGGTATCAAAGCGCTTTCTATTCACGGAAGAACTCGAGTGCAAATGTATAAAGGAGAAGCCGATTGGACATTAATTGGGAAAATCAAGGAAAATCCAAAAGTTCATATCCCCATCTTTGGTAATGGTGATATCAATTCTCCAGAAAAACTTTTAGAATACAAATCCAGATACGGTGTTGACGGCATAATGATAGGTAGGGCAAGTATTGGAAACCCCTGGGTATTCAACCAGCTCAAACACTTTATGAAAACCGGTCAACATCTCGATCCCCCAGGAATTGAAGAGAGAGTTGCGGTAACAAAAGAACATTTAGCGCGCTCCTTAAAATGGAAAGGTGAACGTCAAGGTGTCGTAGAAATGCGTCGTCACTATGCTAATTATTTTAAAGGTATTCCAGACTTCAAGCCCATTAGAACGCAGTTAGTTACCACAGACGGACCAGCAGATATTTATGAATTGTTAGATCAAGTATTACTCCAATTTGCTTAATCGAAATGCCTCTTGACTAAATAGCGAACCGGGAAATACGTTGCCACTGTGCCGATTATTACCGTAGCACCTAAAATTAATGCGAAATCAAACCATTCTACGTCTATTGGATAATAAGGTACTATTGCGCCTCCTAATTTAATTACATGAAACTTTATCTGCACCCAACAAACCACATATCCAAGCGCTATTCCCACAAACGCGCCAACGAAATTGATCAATATTCCTTCTAAAAAAAAGACACGCCTAATTTGTCGATTAGTGGCGCCCATACTTACCAATGTTCTGATGTCACTCTTTTTATCGATTACCAACATGGTTAATGAGGCAATAAGTGTAAAAGAAGAAAGCACTAAAATAAATGTCAAGATAATAAACGTCATTCCTTTTTCACTTTGATGTACCTGATACATTAAAGCATTTTTTTCAAAATACGTTTTCACTATAAATTTTGGCCCCAGAAGGAGTTGGATCTGTTCTTTGATTTCTACTAGGTCAACATTCTCCTCACAATTGAGTTCAATGCCTGTTATTTCATTATCATATTCTAATAGGTTTGCCGCAAAATCTAACGATACCATAAAGAATTTTTCATCAAACTCAGGGTTGATGTTAAATACGCCACCTATGGGAATTGCAGCAGTATTAAAAGGTTGCGAATTCTTCTTTATGTTTTTAGTCCTAATTAAACCATGAACTGAAACTCTATCTCTATATCTTGGGTCCGCCGTAACACCTAAACGATTTTTTATCCCCGATCCAATAATTGCAACGGCATTTCTCTCTTCACCTAAATCAATGAAGCCCTCTGTT
Organism: uncultured Flavobacteriales bacterium; assembly: GCA_905480225.1. Lineage (GTDB taxonomy): Bacteria > Bacteroidota > Bacteroidia > Flavobacteriales_D > Parvicellaceae > UBA10066. The sequence goes on from CAJQPO010000127.1 coordinate 11,105, forward strand.
AACATTGAATCCAGGCCTAGATTTATTAAAAATTCCTCTTGAAGTCCTTTCATGGTGCAGGTAACCCACCTATCTTCATGCTTCACAAGAATGATTTCTTCAATCACTTTGGTCATACTTTGAATTCCAGCCATTGCAGATAGCTCTTCGGGAACCTGGCTAGAATCAAAGCTCTTTCCTTCTTTTAGCTCTATTTTTAAATCTGAATCGAATGAAGTATACAGGTTTTCAACTACACCCTCGAATCCATTAAAAGCCGACAGCACAATAACCATTGCTGCAGTGCTTACCAGAATACCAACAATAGAAATAAGCGATACAACATTAATAATATTGTGTGATTTCTTAGAAATCAAATACCGCCTTGCTATGTAGAACGGGAAACCCATTACACGAAAGTAACTTGAATTCTTGACTAGTCGCAGGGAATACTATGCAATGTTCTAATAAACGTTAAAAACAAAAAGGGTACTATTTAATTCCATACATTTAAATCAAACAGAAATATGAAGCGATTAACAGGTTACCGCGGAAGTAATGTCTTACTCATCATCCTAATGATTCTTGTAACAGGATGTTCAGGACATGAAGCCAAGGTCGCATTCTATACGTTTTTTTTCTTTTTAATTATGATACCCTTCTGTCTGCCCGCGTTTATTTTAGGTCTTGTTAGCCGAGGAAGCAGCTCTCGAGCGGCAAAAGTGATCAGTATTGTTTTCACCTCACTAGGAGGCTTTTTTACAATTATTTATACTGCCAGTCTTATTGACGATTTTTACGGGATGGATTTTGATGAAGAGCTAATTATTTATCTATTCATATTATGGGGAACATTAATTTCTTCTCTAATTTTACTTGTTGTACCAAAAGAAGAAAAGGAAATGCAAACGGTTGAAAATGAACGGGCCGAAATAAAAAATACAGGAAGTCAAACAGAATCAATAAGAACACAATCAAAATCAGTGAATGAAAGCAATTCAGGAATTGATATGAGTGGACTCGATGACCTTGCAGATCTTTAAAAAAACTATTAAAATTAATTGTCCTTTAAAATTTTATCAATTTCATCTGCATAATCTAAAGAATCATCTAGAAAAAACAGCAGCTCTGGTGTCCGCCTAAGTTGATTTTTAGTAATCTGAGACAATGCATGACGAACGGTTTTAGTATGCGCTACGATATTGTTAAAGACCTCATCTTTACTCGCTGAACCGAAAATACTTAGATAGGATTTTGCGACACCCATGTCAGGCGACATTCGTACTACAGTAACAGAAACCATCGCACCCATGCAGATTGTCCTGGCCTCTTTTCTTAAAATTTGACTCAATTCTTTTTGAATTACTCCAGCTATTTTTTCTTGTCTTATGCTTGCCATGTTGGACAAAGGTATAAAATGCCCTCAGATGAATTCCAATACAAATACAATAAATACAGATTTGACGTTATCAAATTCAGCTATATTTACGCGACGAATGAAAGACTTCATTAAAATATTGCAATTAATAAGAGGATATAAGCCCTACGCTTTGTTAAATATCCTATTCAATATTCTTGCAGTATTCTTTAGTCTTTTCTCCATGGTATTGCTGATTCCAGTGCTTGAAATCTTATTTAAGAATGAGCGTGAATTAACCGAAATGCTTGGTAATCCACCAACTACAGATTACTGGGCTGAAGGGTATAGCTTAAAAGAACATGGATTTTATTACTTAGCGCAGCAAATCGAGCTACAAGGTGCCGAAACCGTATTGTTGTATGTCTGTATTTTTATAACAACCGCCATCTTGCTTAAAAATCTTTGTACCTATTTAGCACTGTATGTTATTGCTACATTAAGAAATGGCATTATTCGAGACTTTAGGAATGTTATTTTTCGAAAAATTCTAGACCTGCAATTAGCCTATTATTCAGACGAACGAAAAGGTGACATCATGTCTAAAGTTACTAATGACTTAAAAGAAATTGAATGGTCTATACTTCGTTCAGTTGAAGCTATTTTTAGAGACCCAATAACCATAATTGCTTTTTTCATTATGCTAATTTGGATGAGTCCCCAACTGACTATCTTCCTGGTTATTTTCTTTCCCGTTGCCGGCTTACTGATTGGAATTATTGGGAAAAGTCTTCGACGAAGTGCGCAAAAAGGGCAATCAAAATTAGGATACTTAATGTCCACCCTTGAAGAAACTTTAGGAGGTTTAAGGATCATCAAAGGATTTAATGCTAAAGGGAAGTCGTACGCTAAATTTGAGCAACAGAATGAAGACTATACTAATACCATGATTAAAATGTATCGCAAAGGTGATCTGGCCTCACCCATTAGTGAATTCATGGGTGTAACACTAATTGCGACAGTATTATGGTTTGGTGGACAACTGGTTTTTCAAGAAGAATTGATTGGCTCATTTTTCATTGCATATATTGCATTCTTATCGCAGCTGATTGCACCTTTCAAAAGTATTACCAATGCATATTCGAATGCGCAACGCGGGCTTGCTGCTTTAGCAAGAATAAAAGAAATTACAGAAGCTGAAGTAACCATAATCGATGGCATTGAACAACAGATAGATGCCTTTCGACAAGAGGTACATTATAAAAATGTATCGTTTAAATATGAGTCTGAATTTGTTCTGAAAAACATTGATTTAAAACTCGAAAAAGGAAAAACAATAGCTTTAGTCGGTCAAAGTGGATCAGGGAAGTCGACAATGGCCGATTTACTACCCAGGTTTTATGATGTAACAGAAGGGGCCATTTTGATTGATGGCATTGACATTAGAAAAGCCAAACTTTATGATGTTCGGAATCTATTGGGGATCGTTACTCAAAACCCCATTCTTTTCAATGACACGGTCTTAAACAACATAGCTTTCGGTCTACCAAGCGCAACCCGAGAACAAGTGATTGAAGCGGCTAAAATTGCCAATGCGGATGAATTTATCTCTGAAATGGAGAATGGCTACGAAACAGGAATTGGTGATGGTGGTGGCAAACTATCCGGTGGCCAAAGGCAAAGAATTAGTATCGCACGTGCCGTATTAAAAAATCCGGCAATTCTAATACTGGATGAAGCTACTTCGGCTTTGGATACAGAGTCTGAAAAACTGGTACAAGACGCGTTAAATAAGCTCATGCAAAACAGGACTTCATTAGTAATTGCCCATCGATTATCAACGATACAACATGCGGACGAAATTGTGGTAATGCAAGAAGGTAAAATCGTAGAAAGGGGAACGCATCAAGAACTGATCGATAAAGCCGGGGTGTACAAAAAGCTCACCGATTTGCAATCCTTTAGTTAAAAGCAACCTGGCACACTGCAAATGCAGTTGAGGCCATGAACATATTTTTTTCCAATCGGAGGGGTCTATTACCGTAATTAGAAACCAATTGTTGTTACGCTGTAAAATACACAACTTCTTACCGCTAATGGTTTATATTGTATTTAAACCTGTGTCAGTACTGTCTTAATTATTTGAATTTTGCAGCGAATATTGATATGCACTACAAGATTAACACCTAATGGAAAAGGCCCGTTCATTGAACGAGCCTTTATCCTAATTACATTAGCTGAAACACAACACACGTTAATCAACTAATTTGAAATACTTATTTATCCACTACACATTTCACAGTTTTCTGGGTCATCTAAAGAACAGGCTATTTCAGCTTGTCGTTCTTCCTCTGTTTTCGCAATAGGCTGAACAACTGCTGTTTTTTCTAAAGTAAACTTGATCGCATCCACAGCCGCTTTAGTTCTTAAATAATACATGCCTGTTTTTAAACCTTGCTTCCATGAATAAAAATGCATTGAAGTAAGTTTTGCGAAATTGGCGTTTTCCATAAATACATTTAGCGATTGCGATTGACAAATGTAAGCTCCTCTGTCTGCAGCCATTTCAATAATGGTTTTTTGCGATAGCTCCCATGCTGTCTTATACAGTGCTTTAATATTATCTGGAATTTCATCAATATTTTGAACTGAGCCATTTGATGCCATTAACTTATTTTTCAACTCATCATTCCATATTCCAAGTTTCACCAAGTCTCTAAGCAAGTGCTTATTTACTATAATAAACTCTCCAGATAGTACCCTTCTCGTATAAATATTTGAAGTATAAGGTTCAAAACATTCATTATTTCCTAGGATCTGAGCAGTTGAAGCCGTAGGCATAGGTGCAAGAAGCAATGAATTTCTTACGCCATGCTCTTTCACTTCTTCTCTTAAGACATCCCATTCCCATCGGTCAGAAGGAGTTACTTTCCACATGTCAAATTGAAATTCCCCTTTTGAAATTGGTGAACCTTCGTAAGTTTCATAAGCACCGTCTTCTATCGCTAAATCCTTTGAAGAAGTACAAGCAGCAAAATAGATTGTTTCAAAAATTTCCTTGTTTAGCTTTTTAGCTTCAGGTGAATCAAACGCATGACGCATTGTAATGAAAGTATCCGCTAGACCCTGGACACCAATTCCTATAGGACGATGCCTCATATTGGAATTCCTAGCTTCAGGTACTGGATAATAATTACCATCAATTATCTTATTCAAATTCTTAGTCACCTGATAAGCAACATCAAATAATCGATCGTGATCAAAGGATCCGTCCTTCACAAACTTAGGTAATGCAATAGAAGCTAAATTACAAACCGCTACCTCATCAGGAGAAGTGTACTCCATGATTTCGGTACACAAATTCGAAGACTTGATTGTTCCAAGATTCTTTTGGTTTGATTTTTCGTTTGCGGCATCTTTATAAAGCATGTATGGATTACCCGTTTCAATCTGAGACTCCATAATCTTAAACCACAATTCCTGTGCTTTAATTGTTTTTCTAACCTTTCCAGCTTTTTCATAGCTTTCATACAGTTTTTTAAACCCTTTTCCTGAAGTATCCGATAAACCCGGGCACTCATTTGGACACATTAAAGACCAATCTCCGTTGGCTTCAACTCGCTCCATAAAAAGGTCAGGTACCCAAAGTGCGTAGAACAAATCTCTTGCTCTTTGTTCTTCTTTACCATGATTCTTTTTAAGATCTAAGAAATCAAAAACATCTGCATGCCATGGTTCCATATAGATTGCGAATGATCCTTTTCTCTTTCCGCCACCCTGATCTACGTATCTTGCAGTATCATTAAAAACTCTTAGCATCGGAACTATGCCATTTGAGGTTCCATTGGTTCCTTTAATATAAGAACCTGTTGCTCTTATGTCATGAATTGACAAGCCAATTCCACCAGCAGACTGTGAAATCTTAGCACATTGCTGAAGCGTATCGTAAATTCCATTGATACTGTCCTCTTTCATAGTAAGAAGAAAGCACGAGGACATTTGAGGTTTTGGAGTCCCTGCATTAAATAAAGTTGGTGTCGCATGAGTAAACCAACCTTCGCTCATAAGATTATACGTCTTCAGTGCTGAATCAATATCGGTTTTATGAATACCAACAGCAACCCGCATGAGCATGTGTTGTGGTCTTTCAACAATTTCACCTTTTAATTTTAAAAGATAAGATCGTTCAAGTGTTTTAAAGCCAAAAAAGTCATATCTAAAATCCCTATCATAGATGATATTGGAATCTAACATTTCTGCATTTTCCTGAATTGCTTGATAAACATCTTCAGCAATTAATGATGCATTTTTTCCGGTCTTTGGATCAATGTATTCGTAAAGATCCTTTACCGTATCTGAAAATGACTTTTTTGTGTTTTTATGCAGGTTCGAAACTGCGATTCGGGATGCCAGCAGTGCATAATCTGGATGTGTTATTGTATTTGAAGCAGCAACTTCTGCAGCTAGGTTATCCAACTCAGAGGTTGTCACCCCATCATATAACCCTTCAATAACTTTCATAGCAACTTGCTCAGCAGAAACCAAAGGGCTTAAACCGTAGCATAATTTTTTTACTCTGGCGGTAATTTTATCAAATTTCACAGCCTCTCTTCTACCGTCTCTTTTGTTTACATACATAGTTTTCTTGTGTGTTTCGCGGTTAATATTCTACTATTGTTCTGGTGTGGTGAATTACTTAAAAATCTGCATTCAGGTCAAATTCACTTCCTGAAGCATCGTTACTAAGTACACCTGCTTTTTGATACTCTCCCACTCTTTTTTCAAAGAAGTTGGTTTTACCTTGAAGGTTAATCATATCCATAAAATCGAATGGATTAGACACGTTGTATACTTTTTCATTACCCAACTCTACCAATAATCGGTCGGCAACAAATTCGATATACTGCGTCATCAATTCTGAATTCATGCCAATTAATCTAACGGGCAATGCATCAGTAACAAACTCTTTTTCAATTTCAACTGCATCAACTATTATCGCTTGAATATCTTCCTTTGGAAGCTTATTTTCGATATAATTGGTGTATAAGAGGCAAGCAAAATCGCAATGCAATCCCTCGTCTCTTGAAATAAGCTCATTCGAAAAGCTTAGGCCAGGCATTAATCCTCTTTTCTTTAGCCAAAAGATAGAGCAAAAACTTCCAGAGAAGAAGATTCCCTCTACGGCTGCAAAAGCAATTAATCTTTCCGCAAAAGACCCATTATCTATCCATCGCAAAGCCCATGTGGCTTTCTTTTGGACACACTCAAGCGTTTCAATCGCATTAAATAGTTTGTCTTTTTCGACTTTATCTTTAATATAGGTATCAATCAATAGTGAATAGGTCTCCGAATGGATATTTTCCATTGCAATTTGGAAACCGTAGAAGAATTTTGCTTCTGTATATTGAACTTCGGCTACAAAATTCTCAGCGAGGTTTTCATTTACTATACCATCACTTGCCGCAAAAAATGCCAAAACATGTTTAATGAAATGACGTTCATCATCATTCAGCTTTGTTTCCCAATCAATTAAATCCGGTGACAAATCGATTTCCTCTGCAGTCCAAAAGCTGGCCTCAGCTTTTTTATACATCGCCCAAATGTCATCCCACTTAATTGGAAATAAGACAAATCTGTTTGGATTGTCTTTTAATATAGGTTCCTCTAACGGCATGTCCCCTATTAGTACTTCATTTAATTTAACCTCCCGGTCTTCTGTTGATTTGGTAGTTTCTTCCATACTCTTTCTCTTCTTTCAGTGTCGGTTTCTCCCGATTCCTTCACTTAATTCTTAATTTATATTTCAATTCTTGGGGTGTAAAATCTTATGATGGTGTCTCCCAACTCCATCTAAATTTTACAGGATAACTTATCCTGGCAACAATAAATTTAAAAGCTTGTTTAGCGTTTTAGGTGTCTACAAAAATTCAACTTTTTACTAATTATTCCACCTAATATCCTCACACATTTTCACTTAGTTATTAACACTCGGTTTTAATAACCCTTCTAACCCACTGTGGTTGTGGAATACAGGGTTTTTTCAATTACTTATTTTGGCAAAATGACCAGGAAAAGAAAACAGCTAAGTTTCGTAATACCCCAATTTACAAGGTTTTGCGCGGTTATTAACAATTTTTGACATTGTTAATATCAACAGTCAATTTTTGAAAAGTACGTTAAGTCCACAGGACTAGACTGTTCCGAAATACAACCTCTTTTATTATCTGATTTTTTAACTGGTCAATGAATTGATGGCACCAAAATTGTAAGCAGATAAGGTCTAAGGAAAATTGAAAAATTTACTTCTTTTTCTTCTCTTTTTCCAACAGTTCATCAATCTTTATTAATTCCTCAAAAAAGGAGGATCCCCACTGTCTAATAATGGGTTCTTTTAAAAATCGATACGTTTTAACCTGAAGCGATTCACCAAGACGGCATGCCGGATTGCACAAATGCCAACTATTAAAATTCAATGCTTCATATTTACTCAACTTACTAACTCTAATGGGATATAAATGACAACTAATTGGTTTTATAAATGCTGTTTCTCCGTCTTCATAGGCTTCCTCAATTGAACATTTTGCGACACCTTGATCGTTAAAATTTACAAATGCACATGCACCACCATTCACTAATGTTGTTACTGGCTCATTGTCCTGATCCATATAAAAGACACCGGTATGCGCTACCGCTTCAATTCCTTCTTTACGCATATACGGTTTAATTTTATCCAAATCATCTTCAATAATACTTACTTCTTCCATTGTTAGAGGAGCTCCATCATCTCCTTCCACACAGCATGCACCTTTACAACTGCCTATGTCGCATACAAATTGCTTTTCAAAAACATCTAAAGAAATTAACTTGCCTTCTAATTCAATCACAGTGTTTACTTTCGTATAAAAGTAATTCAATCATTGGAAAAACAATTCGAATATAAAATCCAAAAGCAAGTGATTCCGGAAATACGGGAATTATTAAAATCGACTATCTATGGGACTAGCGGCTTTAAATATAGCCACCTGGATACAGATAAAAAGTTGAGTGCCCTGATTTCCCCAGAATTCCATACCCTATGGAACAATCACGAGCTGGTTGCTGTTGCTGCATACTGCAATCGAACTGTAATGGTCAATAAAAAACCATACAACGCGTACTACATTAGGTATTTTTCTGTTAAACCCAATTATCAAGGCAAAGGCGTTGGCCAATACCTTACAAAGGAAATTGAAACACATTATCTCAACTCTTTGAATCAAAAAACTGTTTTCTATGGATATATTGAAAATAAAAACTTACAATCTTTAGCCGTCTCCCATCAATTTAAACAAGAAAAAATTGGTCAATTCAAACCGGTTTTATTCAGCCGATTTTTCCCTAAAAAAGACGATCGATTTGAAAATATTGACCCCATTGAATTTGTCAAATTTGTTAACCAGCAATACAAGAGTCATGCACTCTTACATACCAATAAAATTGGATACCAAGGCCATTGTTATGGAATCAGAAAAAATGGAGAATTGGTTGCTGCCATACAAGCGAATCCAACAGGTTGGAAAATTCATTCATCTCCAGGGGTTTTAGGCTGGTTGGGGCGCAACATATTTCACTTTCTACCTGTTTTAGGCAGACTTTCTCCAAGAACAACTTTTAATTATGTTGCTTTTGAAGGTTGTTGTGCGCTTCCCGAAAACAAGCACTTACTCATTCCATTAATGGAGTCTTGTCTTGCACTACACCAAAGACACGTTGGTATTCTGTATTTAGACCTGGCGGAATCAAATTTTCCTTATTTTAAACGTAGTAATCGGATGGGATTTATGCGGAAGATTCAAGAACCACCCGCAGTTCAATTTTTATGCAACTTCATCCAAATTCAGGACACGGAAAAAGAAAAATTTTACGAGCTCCCAAAATATATTTCTTCTTTTGATTTGACATAATGATCTACTGAGATTAGTTGCGTATCTTTAAATAAAATCCAATATATGCTTAAATCTTTTAGCTCTCTGTTTTTAATCTTGATAACAACAACTTTGGATAGCCAAGTGACAATCACTTCAACGGATATGCCTCAAACCAGTCACAGCTATTTTTCACAGAATGTATTGGATTTTATTACGATAGACTTGAGCCTTACTGGGCCGAATTCGACCTGGGATTATTCTTCTCTTGTAGGCGTCGATCTCGACACCTTATATGCCGCGCCAGTTAGCTCTACTCCATTGGCTTATCAGTTTTATTTTAACAACGTATTTTTATATCCCGACTATGTCGCTAATTATGCTGTTCCTACCGATGATATTGGTGCAACAGGTGTCTCATTGTCTGATCGCTTTGAGTACTTTAAATCTGATGCGAATGGTCATAAAATTGTAGGTTTTGGCGCCAATGTTCAAGGCATTCCTACTTCAGTACGTTATGCTGTTATTGACAAAATCTACCATTTCCCTATGGCGTATGGGGATACGGGCACGTCTTATGGAGAATATTTGCTTTCCATTCCAACCTTTGGTGCTTATGGCCAATGGATCACCCGAACCCAAAATGTAGACGGCTGGGGAACACTACTAACTCCTAGCGGTTCTTATGATTGCCTACGAGTAAAAACTGTTTTGGAGTTGACGGACACCGTTTATGCAGATTTTGCCGGTTTTGGGAGCTCTTTTAACAGGCCGACAGACACCATTTTTGATTGGATCACTAACGGTGAAGGCATTCCTGTTTTAACGGCAACCTCGGGAGATCTCGGAATTACTAGCGCAAAATTTAAAGTCGGTGAAATTAACGTAATCAACGAGCAATCTCATCAACCGGTGAAGCTTTTCCCCAACCCAGCTAATCAAATTCTTTACATAGAAACAGACCGGGACGGTTTCCTTAATGTCTATGATCTTTCGGGAAATATTATTTTAGAAAAAAGATACACTGCTTTTGAAAAAATTGATGTCAGTCAACTCGCTTGTGGAGTATACCAACTTTCTTTAACCGATTTATCTGGAGAAAAAGTTTCGCGTAAAATAACAGTAATACGCTAGGATATTTAGGGAACTTTTTACTTTTGCTTTATGGCCGAAAAGGATGACATTTTAAAGAAGGTAATTTCTCACTCAAAAGAATACGGATTTGTATTTCAATCATCGGAAATTTATGATGGCTTAAGTGCGACCTATGACTACGGTCAATATGGTTCCGAACTTAAAAACAACATCAAAAAGTATTGGTGGATGTCGATGGTGCAAATGCATGAAAATATCGTTGGCATTGATGCTGCAATTTTCATGCATCCAACGACTTGGAAAGCTTCGGGTCATGTAGATGCTTTTAATGATCCACTCATTGACAACAAAGACTCCAAGAAAAGATATCGTGCGGATGTTCTTATTGAAGACTATATTGCCAAAATTGAAGGAAAAATCAATAAGGATATTACAAAAGCAAAGAAGCGATTTGGGGATGATTTTGATGAGACTGAATTTAGAAATACGAACCCCAATGTAACAAGAAGACAAGAACAAATTAACGACATCAATAAGCGTATGGCTGATGCGCTTAACTCAGATGATCTTGACAATGTACGTCAACTCATTATTGATTTAGAAATTAAATGTGCTGTCAGCGGCACTGCTAATTGGACAGAAGTCAGACAATTTAACCTCATGTTTGGTACAGAGTTAGGTTCTGTTTCTGGAGAATCAGCAACCATTTATCTACGCCCAGAAACTGCACAGGGAATTTTCGTAAATTATCTGAATGTGCAAAAGACCAGCAGAATGAAGTTGCCTTTCGGAATTGCACAAATTGGCAAAGCCTTCCGAAATGAAATTGTTGCTCGACAATTTATTTTTAGAATGAGAGAGTTTGAGCAAATGGAGATGCAGTTCTTCATTAAACCAGGAACTCAAATGGAATGGTACCAATATTGGAAAAATACCAGAATGAAATGGCACCAAGCACTTGGGTTTGGAGAAAATAATTACCGCTTTCATGACCACATTAAATTGGCACACTATGCAGACGCTGCATGTGACATCGAATTCAATTATCCGATGGGGTTCAAAGAGCTAGAGGGTATTCATTCCAGAACTGATTTTGATCTGGGTGCTCATCAGGAGCATTCTAAAAAGAATCTGACGTATTTCGACTCAGAGACGAATGAAAGATATTTACCGTATGTATTGGAAACGTCTATTGGATTAGATCGGATGTTTTTATCTGTATTAACAAAATCATATGCCGAAGAAACATTAAAGGATGGCTCATCCAGGGTTGTGTTAAGAATCCCTCCCGCTTTGGCCCCAGTTAAAGTTGCCATATTTCCTTTAACAAAGAAAGATGGACTTCCTGAAAAAGCGCGAGCAATTATGAACACAATCAAACTTGATCATAATTGCCAATATGAAGAAAAAGATGCCATAGGAAAACGATATAGAAGACAGGACGCCATTGGTACACCCTTCTGTATTACAGTAGATCATGAGACACTAGAGAACAATACCGTTACTATTCGAGAGCGCGACTCTATGAAACAGGAAAGAGTGGCTATTAATGATTTATCTCAAATTATTAGCAGTAAAGTAAGCCTTGGGAATTTAATCAATCCGGAATAAGCTGTTATTTATTATTGAATTGATTCATCGTTCTGTCCATTCCGATAGTGCCGAATGAATTAATTATTTCGAGACAAACTTTAATCCTTGATTGAAGAGGAACTATTTCATCTAGATTCCAGTTGCTTAATACATACTTGACCTGCTGACCTTGATTAAAATCACTTCCTACTCCGAACCTTAATCTCGGATAACGAGAACTACCTATAGATTCCTGAATACTTTTTAGACCATTATGACCACCGTCACTTCCTTTTGGCTTCAATCGCAGTGTTCCGAAAGGCAAAGCAATGTCGTCCGTAATAATCAGCAGACGATCTGGGGTGATTTTTTCTTTTTGTAACCAATACTGCACAGCTTTTCCACTTAAATTCATAAAAGTGGTAGGCTTAATACAAACAAAAGTTCTTCCCTTGAATTTGATTTCGCATTTGTCGCCCAGTCGATCAGGTTTAAAAATAACACTGGACGCTTCAGCAAAAGCGTCCAGTACTTTGAAACCGATATTGTGGCGAGTATTACTATATTCCTCACCTATGTTCCCTAATCCTACGATTAAGAACTTCATTGCAAATAATTACTTAGATTCCTCCGCAGGTGCTGATTCAGCAGCTCCTTCTTCAGCTCCTTCGGCTCCTTCGGCTCCTTCTTCTCCCTCTTCTCCCTCTTCTTCTTCATCTTCAATTGCTCCTCTCGCTGCTCTTACCGCAACTACTACTGAAGAATCTGCATCAAGAAACTTAATTCCTGGATAATTCAAATCGCCAATTCTTAACTTTTCACCAATACGCATTGGAGCAATATTAATGTTAATGGCATCAGGCAAATCTGATTCCATACCTTCTATATGAAGCTTTCTAAACAATCGCGATAATCTACCCCCATTCAAAACCCCTCTAGCCTGACCTTCGAGAACGACAGGAATTTTTATCTTAACTGATTTTCCTTCAACTACTTCAAGAAAATCCATGTGCTGAATATTGTCCATCACAGGATGAACTTGGAAATCTTGTAGAATTGTTTTGTATTTCTTTCCATCTATTGCAATTTCAACCAAAAAGACTTTTGGCGTAAACACCAACTTTTTAGCTTCGTTTTCTTCTAGATAGAAATGTACTTGTCCAGCGCCGCCATAAATTACAGCAGGAACCTTTCCCTGTTTGCGCAGTGCTGCAGCATCTTTCTTCCCTACGTTCTCTCTTGGAGAACCGCTCAATGATAACTGTTTCATTTTATTTATTTTTATTACTAATTAGACTATTAAAAAATGTTCACTAATTGAGTCGTTACTAATTGCTTTTGCCATTACATCACTAAATAAATCATTTACTGATAACACCTCAATTCTATCGCTTTCTTGTTTCAATGGTAGCGTATCCGTTACGATCAACCTTGTTAAAACAGAATTATTAATCCTTTCATATGCCGGACCGCTCAGCACAGCATGGGTGCACAAAGCGGTGACAGATTTTGCTCCTTCTGACATGAATAATTCAGCAGCTTTTGTCAGTGTTCCTGCTGTATCAACCATATCATCAACTAACAATACATCCTTTCCAGATACATCACCAATTACTGTCATGCTCGAAATTTCATTCGCCTTTTTTCTTTGTTTGTAGCAAATGGCTAGGTCTACATCCAGATGTTTCGCATAGGCATTAGCACGCTTTGTTCCACCTGTGTCTGGAGCAGCCATAATTAAATTAGCTCGGTCAATATTATTCTTGATCCAAGGCATAAAAATGGTTGATCCAAATAAATGATCAACAGGAACCTCAAAAAATCCTTGAATTTGGTCTGCATGCAAATCCATAGTCATTATTCGATCTATACCTGCTGCAGTTAAGAGATTGGCTACTAATTTTGCCCCAATTGCAACCCTTGGTTGATCTTTTCTGTCTTGCCGTGCAAATCCATAATAAGGGATGACAGCGATAATCTTTTTTGCAGAAGCACGCTTTGCAGCATCAACCATTAACAAAAGTTCGAAAAGGTTTTCAGTTGGCGGAGGTGTAGATTGTATGATAAAAACCGTATTACCTCTTACCGTTTCTTGGAAAGAAGCCTGGAATTCACCATCGCTAAATTCTACTATTTCAATACTACCTAAGTTAACACCATAGCTGTGTGCAATTTTAGATGCTAATTTACTACTGTATCGACCTGCAAATATTTTTACCTTTTCTGACATTATTCGTTTGTTCTCAACATGATTTAGCCAATTCTGCTAAACAGGCTCGCAAAGATAAGCCAATTTAGGTATATATTAACCTGTGAATTCACTTAAATTAAACCTACATGCCATCCTTGTGGAAAATATTAATAAATTCGCACTCAAATCCACAAGAATCTTGTGGAAAAATGCCGAAGTGGCGGAACTGGTAGACGCGCACGACTCAAACTCGTGTGTCTTCGGACGTGTGGGTTCGATTCCCACCTTCGGTACTGAACCGGAATTTTTCGTTTTTACACGAAACTTTCCGGTTTTTTTATGCCCTAATTCTTTTGATACTGCTGGGATGTAGGAGAAAAATGAATTCACTCTAAAAGTTCGATATTCGTCATTTTTATGATCATATTCAATTCCGTCTGGGAACACCATTTTCTGAATCTTTCTTTTTTCTGCTAAATTTCCTTTTGCCCACATTGACGATAGTTCCGGAGCTTTGTTGAGTGCTTTTTCTAGTGCTTTTTCTAGGTTCGATAAATTAAAACCTACTTTTTCAGAAAACATTAATTTTTCATTCTTTTCTTGGGTTAGCATGGACTTGAATTTTTCATATTGAGCTGTATTAATCTCTTCAAAAAC
>CAJQPO010000128.1 GCA_905480225.1 uncultured Flavobacteriales bacterium
TTTTTATTGAGCTTGAAAATAGTATTTAAATAATATATAGATGTCAGTTACCGAACAATAAATGTCGATAAAAGACAAAAAAAAGACGTTCAACGAAAATGTGAAAATATATTTGTTTAAATCAATTTCTTTTTCCTCATATTGATTATATTTCGGGACACCGAAGATTTCAAATTCAGAAACAAAGCATACGATCACGCACCAATCAGCACAATCGCTGATATTTTAATTGTGTTTAGAATCGTTTAAATAATTCCAACGCTTCCTTTAAATCTATTTTCACGCTTACAAATTCCGTTTTGTCTAAAATTAAATTGGAATTCTAGCATTCAACTACCCCGCTATAGATGCTCCTTATTGCTTAATTAGCTTTCTTGTTTGTCCACCAACTGTTACGAGATAAGTGGCACTTCTTAGATGTGCAATGTTTATGGATTTGCTATTAAAAATAGTTTCATTATGAACTACTTCCCCCAAGAGGTTCCTTATCTCTAACCGCTCTGCGTCAGGTGATGATTTTACTATATGGATTTCGCTACTGCTTGGATTTGGGTAAAGTGTCCATTGCGGTGCTTCAAACTCAATCAAGGCGTTTTGGCTTTCATCTGTATTAATCCGAACCATCGGAACAGTTGCTATAAAATACCAGTTCAGCATATCATCAACAAAAAAGGAAGTTAAATCAGGTGCTGCCTGGGCCATTTGGGTTAAAAGCAGACTACTTCCATAATTACACACATTGATTGTGTAATACTCCAATGAAGATACCACCACCGGATCTACAAAAGATAAAGTCACAGTATCTCCCAAATCGTCTGCTGTAACGATGTAATCTGCTGTCATTCCGACAATGTTCAAAGAATAATCGTAGATGCTGAAAAAAATCAATGCACCTGGATCTGTATTTGCATCAATCACAACCGAAGCAGAAGTAATGATGCACGGACTCAGAAACTCATATAAGTTTCCTATTTCGCTGTAAGAAGAGCTTCCCATCCAAGAATTGTTCCCCGTATAATTACCGTCATCTCTCTGAAACAAATGTTCCATTATGTCTTGTTTTATAGAAACAATGTTATTTGAGGGGTTATCATCAATACTATCTTGATACATGGTATACAAAAAGGTATACCTCCCTGGATCAGACGCGTTAAAAGGAGTGTTAATTTCAACGCTGTCTGTCGAGTTATTCAGCACTGATATTGTCGCACTGTTGTTGTTGTATATGGTATCGCTGAATGAATTAATGATTTTCAGATTCACGTATACACCCGTGTGGTCAAAACTTCCAACGTTGCTGCAATAGGCTTTAAAAGTTAATCCTTGACCTTGAGAAAGTGGCATTCTTTGGTAAGTCAAGTCATAAGACTGTAATTTAGCATCTGTGAGCACAAGATCGTTAGCGGAATAAGTCTTGCATGTACATCCAAAGATTATTGCAAGTAGGAAAATAATAGGTTCTAAAGTTTTCATAAGTAAGAGTTTTATCTAAAATTAGAACAGAAATTTGGTATAGTCATTACCGATAGATAATTCAGACTCACCGAATATACAATTGCGGAAAGTTATTTTCCAATACAAAAATTAGCGAAGATGTTTCCCAGCAGGTCATCCGTTGAAATGGCACCCGTAATGGTGCCCAGCTGGAACAACGCTTCCCGGATGTCCATGGCCAGCAGATCGCCTGAAATGCCCTCATCTAATCCTGACCGAACTGTTGCCAGTGAATTCGAGCAGCGAGTAAGAATGTCGTAATGCCGTTGTGAAGTAACTACCGTTGCATCTGCGTCTGTACGACTTGAAATATAATCCAAAAGTAAAGCTCTTAATTGATCTAAGTTGTAACCATTTTTAGCAGAGATTTGCGTTTTCGCTTTGTAATTGCTAAAAGCACCATCTAATTCAGCTAAATCCTTGTCGTACAAGTCGGTTTTATTGATTACTAAAATCAGCTTTTTATTCACTGTTTTTGGATCTGTTGCAAATTGCGCCACAAATCGTTTTGTCGTTTCCAGATCTTGATCATTCGCATCAATCAGATGCAGTACTATTTGTGCTTCTTCAATCTTTTCAAACGTTTTGGTAATTCCCATCGTTTCTATCTGATCCGAAGTACTTCGTATCCCTGCAGTATCTATGAATCGAAAAACGATACCATTGATATTAACTTGATCTTCGATGGTATCTCGAGTGGTTCCAGCAATGGAAGAAACGATCGCCCGATTTTCATTCAATAAAGCATTTAACAACGTTGATTTACCGACATTAGGTACACCTACAATGGCAACCGCTACTCCTTGCTTAATGGCATTTCCCATTTCAAAAGAGTCAATTAATCGATTCAAATAAGTGCCAATTTTATCTGTCAAATTAAGTAGCTGTGTCCGATCAGCAAATTCTACATCCTCCTCACTAAAGTCAAGCTCCAACTCAATCAATGAAGCAAAATTGATAAGTTCTTCACGGAGCAGGTCTATCTCTTTACTGAATCCACCTCGCAGTTGCTTCATGGCTAATTCATGCGCACCTGTTGACTGAGATTGAATCAAATCAGCAACTGCTTCGGCTTGAGACAAATCCAACTTGCCATTTAAAAATGCACGTTGCGTAAATTCACCGGGTCCAGCCATGGTTGCACCGTTTTGAAGTAAAAGTTGAATGATTTTATTTTGAATAAAGATTGATCCATGACAAGAAATCTCTAAAACATCCTCACCTGTGAAAGAATTGGGCCCTTTGAAAAAGGTAACGATTACTTCATCAATGAGCACTTCCTGATCTTTGATAAGTCCGAAACAAGCCATATGACTTGTTAATTCTGCGGTAGATTTAGAAAAAATTTGATCAACGACCGAACCTGCATCAGGTCCAGAAATTCTAATAACGGCTATACCACCGATACCCGCTGGTGTCGCTATTGCACATATGGTAGTTGCTTTTTTCAAGGAGAACAAAGTTAGAAACTATTATCGTTATAAGTAGCAACTAATCGCCACTCATAATAATCTTAATGCAGAAGAGTAAAACATTTGTAATTTTGAGAAGCTTTAGGCTATAAGAATGCACAGATGAAATATTTTTTTTCAAAAGTTGTTTAATAAGATTAGATGCAGTTCAAAAAAACCGTGTTGATCTTTATTATTGCTTGTTTATCCCTAGTAGTCGATGGACAAGTCATTAATGGTTTTGTTCAAGACGCTAATAATGTTCCGATTCCGTTTGTAACGGTTTATGTAAAACACATGGCCGAGAGAACAGAAACAGACATTGACGGTCGGTATTCATTAAAACTAGACCCTGGAGATTATGAATTAGTTTTTGACTTGATGGGCTTTCAGCAAAAAACAGTTCAAGTTTTTCTAACCAAACAAAATCAAGTGTTGGTAAAAAACATTTGGCTACAGCCTGCTGATGTATTAAACGAAGTGGTTATTAAAAAAAATCGAAGAGATCCCGCTTATGCAATCATGGCCAAAGCAATCGCAAGGAGAAAGCAAAACCAAGGAAGTATTCAATCCATAACACGGGAAGTCTATATCAAAGCGAAAGAAGTAATTACGGAAGAGGAAAGAAAAAAAAGAAACGAAAAATCTAAAAAAAAGAAAGCAAATCCTGATTCTGAAAATGAAAAAGTAGATGCGCAAAATTACGACCCATTCAAAGAAAAAAGAGAGCAGGATAAAAAGCTTGCTAACAGCGTCAATCTAGTTGAAACTCAAATCACCAGCCATTTTGAATTTCCAAATAAATTGAAAGAAATTAAAAATGCCTACAAAAAATACGGAAGCGAAAAGGGATTGTATTACCTATCTACTACAGAGGAAGATATGGATTGGTATAACGGTTTAGTGTCTGCAAGTACGTTGGCAGAAGGACCATTTATTTCGCCTTTAAATGCTACTTCCGTGCTCTCTTACAAGTTCAAACTGGTAAGTCAGACCATGGATGATTCGAATCGTTTCGTCTATAAAATTAAAGTTATGCCTCGAAAAAAAGGAAATACTACGGTTACCGGCTTCTTGTGGATAACGGACCAAATTTACAACCTTGCCCAAGTAGACTTAGAATTGCCCAAAGGCGGATTACTCTTTTACGATCATTTCAGGATACAACAGGTTTTTAAAGAAATAGCAGACAGTACATGGGGTGTTGTTTCACAAGAGTTTAATTACCACACGCGCATGGGACGACAATCTTTTAAAGGAAATACGCAAGTTGATTACACGGAATTTATTTTGAATCCAGAATTCCCCAAACGATTTTTCGGGAATGAGTTGGGGGCCGTTTCCAAAGAAGCTTTTGAAAGAGACTCTTCTTATTGGTCAAAAATGAGGCCTAAACCGCTGACAGAAGAAGAACAACGGATTTTAGCTATAAAAGACAGCATTGAAGCAGTTGAAACCAGCGAACACTATTTAGATTCGATTGATAAAGCAGCTAATAAAATTACGTTAGCCAGGATCATGTGGGATGGCGTTGGTCATAGAAATCGTGCAAAAAAATCGCAACTGGAATTTGGCTCAATTACCGATTGGGTAAAGTTATTCGATATAGGAGGCTACCGATATGGACCATATTTATGGTATTATAAAAAATGGGAAAATGAACGCGCTTAATTATCAATCCCGAAGTAGATATTGGCATTCGAAATAAGGATGTGAAAGGCGATTTTTATTTCAGTTATCTACACAACCCCTACCGGCAGACTAAAATTTCTGGAGCTGCAGGTCGGGAGTTTGATATGTTTACGTACAACGATGGCGTCTACAGTCTCTTTAACAGAGCCAATTGGGTGGATCAAATTTTTGGAACTTTAGAAACACGAACTGAGCTTTTTAATGGTTTTTACATCAACATTGAAGGATCTTTTCTAGAACGTCGACCACTAATCGGATATGAGTTTAGCGCCTTTACGGATACTGTGGTTCCAAATAACGAGCCCTTAGATTTTGAAACCAATCAAGCCTTATTAGGAACCTTATCTTTTCATTACACTCCCTTTCAGAAATACGTTCGAGAACCACATCGAAAAGTGGTCCTAGGTAGCAAATGGCCGCAATTCAGTTTTTACATAGAACATGGATTTAAGAATTTATTAAAAAGCGATGTGGATTTTACGTACTTAGCCATGTCTGTGCGACAGGATGTAAAAGTACGCTCGTTAGGTACTTCTACCTACAAAATAAAAGGAGGGAAGTTTATCAACACGAACACCATTACTTATACAGACGAAAAAATATTCCCACGTGGAGACCGCTTCTTTTTTTCTAGCCCAATGTGGTCATTCCAACTACAAGATACTACCTTGTTAGCCCGTGATCTTTATTTCGAGCTCCATTATTTGCATCATTTTAATGGTGCGCTGATCAATAACATACCTTTTTTAAAGAAAACGGGCATTACATTCAGTGCTGGTGGAGGTGCACTTTACATTAAGGAATACAATTATTTTTACAAAGAAGCTTTCGCAGGAGTTGTAAGGTCATTTAGGATACAACGTCAGCGATTTAGATTGGGATATTACTTTGTAATTGGAGATTCTAATTTCGGTAAAGCAGTACCTGCGTTAAAATTTTCTTTCAGTATGTATTCTATTCGCGAGAAAAAATGGGGGTTTTAACGATACACATATTTATCGTTAACCCACAACAAATGGCTTGATAATACTACAAATCATTACCCGTTAATTCATCTGAATTACTAAATTAGCGGCGAATAAATAAA
Source organism: uncultured Flavobacteriales bacterium (assembly GCA_905480225.1). GTDB lineage: Bacteria > Bacteroidota > Bacteroidia > Flavobacteriales_D > Parvicellaceae > UBA10066. The sequence goes on from CAJQPO010000128.1 coordinate 5,725, forward strand.
CAGATTCCGATATGAGTGTTTTGGTAAATAAAGATTCGAAAGTAATCGTTCAAGGTTTTACAGGTGGAGAAGGTACTTTTCATGCTAGTCAAATGATTGAGTACGGTACAAATGTTGTTGGTGGCGTAACTCCAGGAAAAGGTGGTCAAGTTCATCTAGATCGACCGGTTTTCAACACGGTTTCAACCGCTGTGCAAGAAACAGGTGCAAATGTCTCGATTATTTTTGTTCCTCCTGCATTTGCTGCAGATGCCATTATGGAAGCTGCTGAAGGTGGAATCAAAGTAATTGTAACCATTACAGAAGGAATTCCTGTTAATGACATGGTTAAGGTAAAAGAATATTTAAAGGACAAAGAGGTTACCATGATTGGCCCTAATTGCCCAGGTATAATGACGGCAGGAGAAGCGAAAGTCGGCATAATGCCAGGTTTCATTTTCAAACCTGGAAGAATAGGAATTGTTTCAAAATCTGGAACACTTACTTACGAAGCGGTCGATCAAATTACTAAAGCCGGACTAGGTCAATCCACTGCAATAGGAATCGGTGGTGATCCAATAATAGGTACAACAACTAAAGATGCCGTTAAATTGCTAATGGAAGATTCCGAAACAGACGGTATAATCATGATTGGAGAAATAGGCGGGAACTTGGAAGCGCAAGCAGGAGAGTGGATCAAAGCAAATGGCACGAAACCAGTAGTGGCTTTTATTGCTGGAGAAACCGCTCCCAAAGGCCGTACTATGGGTCATGCAGGCGCAATAGTGGGA
>CAJQPO010000129.1 GCA_905480225.1 uncultured Flavobacteriales bacterium
TCAGCCTCGAACGGCTCTCCACAACTGAACGTAAACAAGGCGCTTCCTTCCGCAGGGTTTGGATAAATAAATCCATCTAACAGTGCAACTTCTCGATTTTCATTCAACCCGGTGGATCCGCCGGGATCTACAACGTTTATCGTAAAGCCACTAGACTTAAGTGGAACCCAAACGGAATCACAAAAGACACTAATACAAGACCCGTCAGAAATAGTCAAACAAACGTTATATGCGCCATTAGTGGCGTAAGTATGTGACGGAAAGGCTAGGGTGGAAGAGTTGCCATCCCCAAAATCCCAAAAATATGACATTCCACCACTTCCCGAAGCAAGGTTCCATAAAGACACCGTATTGCTGGTTGTGTCGAGAAACCAAATGAAATTAGCATTACATGGAAGGGTGGTTCCAGAGCCACTAACAGAGATTGAATTACAAACTGTATCTACGCAACCAATAGTATCCCAAACGGTTAAACATACATTATATGTTCCCGCTGTCGAGTATATGTGATATGGGCTCTCAAGGGTTGATGAAGCCCCGTCTCCAAAATCCCAAAAATGACTTAACCCTGAGCCAGAAGCCAGGCTCCAAAAACCATACCCCCCGGAAGTATCCGGAACACTAACAAAATCAGCACTACAGGTGGAGCTGCCACCGGATCCAGCGGTTACATCGTCACAATATGTATCAGAGCAACCAGCGGCATCTGTTATTGTAAGACATACGGTGTAAACCCCTGCTGTCGTATACGTGTGCGTTGGGTTTTCTAACGACGAAAAAGCGCCATCCCCAAAATCCCACTGATAAATAATCGGAGAAGTTGTGCCACTTGAGCTATTGGTGAAGTTGAAGCCACCAACGGAATCAGGCGTTGACCAAAAACCTGCGCTACAAGACCCCCCGCCTCCTGTGGTTGTTATTGCAGAACAGGCCGAATCACAAACCGTCCAAGATGGAGTGTTATAACCATGTAAGCAAATAGTATAAAGCCCAGCTCCCACAGAAGTTGGGTGAACTAGGTCCCAGGAAGTATAGACTTGAACAAGGGTTCCCGCCCCGTCATAAACGTACCACTCAACGGTGTCTGCGCCTGTGGATGCGTTTACCCCATAAATGTTTCCACTGGAATCATAAAGCGAAAAGTTAACGGTGCATTGTGCGCCAGCTGAACCGAAAATGATCAACAAAGCGAAGATGGAGAGAATATTTTTCATTAGAACGAGGCTATTTTTTGATTGAAAATAGCGAAATATGATAAAACACGCAAATAGAAACATGTAACATTACGCCCCCAATATTGGAAAACGCTCAGTATCGTATAAACCTTCTAAATCGAAAAGCCCTAAATCAAAACCGTTATTTTTGTAGTATTCACGCACAAAAAAGACATTACGATGCTAAATGAAAAAGTTGAGGTAGTCTTGCATCAACAAATTAAAATTGATAGAGGACACAATTACAACTTTAATTCTTTTTTAGACCAATCATTTAAAGGTATAGATTGGCTTCAATTCAGCAATGTAACTTTTTGGGTTATCTAATTTTTGCAACTTATTTGTGGAATTCACTACTTCTTCTTCGGTCCAATCTTGGAAACGTACGTGTAACAGTTCATGTATAATATCGTCTTCAAAAATTGATCTTGTATGATAAATGGTAGCACATCGAATTGCATTGTCAATGGTTACCCCAACAAATTCGTGACCAGGAATATCGCCGTAATGATCATCAATTACCTGCATCTCCGAGATACGTATAGTCTTGATTTGCCAATTATCAAGGCCTAATAATAACTGCCAAAACGCAATAGAATTTCTTTGCGGTGGAGATGGGTAATTACATCTTGATTTAATTAGACTTAAGTCGCTCTCCGTCTGCTTTTGATAGCACTCTCCAACACTCATGTGGTCCATTTTGGGATTTTGTGACGGCAAAATATCTGCCATTTTTTTCTCTGATATCGTAATTGTCTGAGTCGAATTTTGATTTACTCTTTACGTCATAAAAACTTAGTTTGTCCATGATTTAATAATTTTTAATGAAACATTGTTTACGATAATCACTTAAAAATTAAATGCGATTAAATGATTATTGCGCTAAGATATTTACAATAATCTTAAAATGCAACATTGTTGCATTTAGTTTTATTTTTAAGATCATGGAGACAAAAATTCAATTTGCTAGTTAGCACATAAAATTGTCAATTTTAATAGGGGGGCTGTTCTACATCATAAATATTATTTTTCATCAAACTCAAGCCTTATTGTATAAAATACAGTAAGTTTTCATACTTTAGATTTATGAAGATAGGAATTAACGGATTTGGAAGAATAGGTCGGCTGGCTTGCCGAGTGGCGCTGAGCAATCCTGCGGTTGATGTTGCAGGCATAAATGACTTATTAGAGATTGATTACATCGCTTATTTATTGAAGCATGATTCGGTTCATGGCAGATTTAACGGAACAGTTGATATAGACGGCAATTATTTAATTGTAAATGGTAAACCGATTCGCGTGACGAATGAGCGGGATCCTGAAAGTTTAAATTGGAAACAGATAGGGGCGTCGGTGATTTTGGAATGTACCGGTGTTTTTCTAACTACTGAATCTGCGGAGAAACATTTGAAAGCTGGTGCGAAGAAAGTGGTCTTATCTGCCCCAGCGAAAGATGACACGCCTACATTTGTTATGGGGGTAAATGATCATGAATTAAAGCCTCATTATAATATAGTTTCGAATGCCTCTTGTACTACGAATTGTTTGGCTCCTGTGATCAAAGTATTACAAGACAATTTTGGGATAGAGGAAGGATTGATGAGTACCATACATGCAGTCACTGCGAATCAAAACACGGTGGACGGCACATCTGCGAAAAATTGGCGCTTGGGTAGATCGGGTTATCAGAACATAATTCCATCCAGTACCGGTGCGGCAAAAGCCGTAGGTAAGGTCTTGCCAGAAATAGAAGGTAAATTAACCGGAATGTCTTTTAGAGTGCCGGTAGCTAATGTTTCTGTAATTGATTTAACGATTCGTTTGACAAATTCAACCAGTTATGAGCAGATTAATTCAGCGATGAAAAAAGCATCAGAAAATGAACTCAAAGGTATTTTGGGTTATGAAAGTAGTGATGTAGTTTCTTCAGATTTCACCTCCGATAGCCGAACATCCATTTACGATGCCAAGGCTGGAATTGCCTTGAATGACAAGTTCTTCAAATTAGTTTCGTGGTACGATAATGAATGGGGCTATGCAAATAAACTCGTCGATCTGGCTTTGCGATTAGAACAGTAGTAATTCACCATCGCCCTCGTATTTTATTCAGCTTTTGAGTAGATTTTTTGAATATTTTAGAGGGCGTGCACCTGGCCTCTATTCCTTAAAAAAATTATCGCTACATTTGTTATTGTAGAAAATACAATAAGATAGTTATGAGAATCAAAAAACGCACACTAAATGAGTTGAGACAAACAAAAGATTGTCACTATACAGTTCCAGGATACCAGAAAGAAAATGTAAATGCTAAGGTTGTGCAGGAATACATAAAAAAGATGAAAGATGATGATAGAATTGCTCAGGTAAGCATAGTAAACTTTGTGCAGTACCTGT